>JBDUDE010000898.1:0-3775 GCA_040003105.1 Mucilaginibacter sp.
TTCTTCATCAATATTTATCGAAATTATTCTGTCTTCTGGTGGGGTATTTCCGTTTCCTGTTTCTTCGGCCATTTTTTATTTCTCTGTAGATTCTTCTCTATAATCGTGTATAAAAAAAGTGTTCCTATACAACCCGCGAAGTTAAGAAAATTTATTGTTTTTACCACGAATGTTGGTAACAAATCCGTATGTGGGGAAGTCTGGAAGTAGTCCGAAAGTCAGTAAAGTCAGTAAAGTCCGAAAGCCTAAAATCAAGTACCTAAATTCGAAAGTTGCAACGATGCTAAGTAGTTACGATGCCCCTTAATTTTAATCATGATAATCTTTCGGATTTTCCGACTTCAGGCTTCTATTTACTTTATCTTCTTCCAAAACTCCTTCACCGAGTTGCCATTAGGTAACTTACCACTTAGCGTTAGGGTATCATTTTGAATAGTATACAGGTAATGCACCGTTATCCCTATCAGCTGGGAATCCTGCGAGCTGTAGGTTTGCGTTTCCGAACATGTATCAGCGTTTATTGTATAATTACCTGCCTCATATTTTTGCGGCTTCTCTCCTTTCTCCAGCATAAACGATTCAAAGCTTTTCGAGCCATATTTTCGCTGCAGCGAATAATCCGTAGGCGGACCCTCAGCTTTGCCTTTAAATATATCACCGGCATACTCCCATGTGCCTTTAAGCGGGTTTGCAGTATTAAATGATGTCATAACTAAGGTCAAAATTATTAGGCAACCGGTTTTGTATGTTTTTGCTGTATTCATAGTTTTATTAAACAACAATTATGGCCAGATATTACAATCACCAATGACCGAATCAAATCCAATTGATCCCCTTTTTCAATAATGATATTGTTTTTTCTTCCTCACCCCCTGCTTCGGGCTTATAGTTATAAACCCATTTTGCAGTGGGCGGCAGGCTCATTAATATCGATTCAATCCGCCCGTTTGTCTCCAGTCCGAATTTGGTGCCGGCATCATACACCAGGTTAAACTCTGTATAACGACTGCGGCGCTGGTATTGCCATTGCTGCTGTTGTACGGTAAATTGTTTATCGCGATTACGCTTAACCAGTTCAGTATAAATGGGGATGAACGAGCGCCCCAGAGTTTTTGAAAATTCAAAAATACTTTCCCAGCTAAGGTCTTCAGAGGCCGTAAGGCGATCGTAAAATATACCCCCTACGCCCCGGGTTTCATTACGATGTTTGATGAAGAAATAATCATCGGCCCAGGTTTTAAAGCGATTATAAAAGTCGTGGCTAAAACTGTCGCAAACCGATTTCAGGTAAGCATGAAAATACCGGGCATCTTCTTCGATAACATAATGCGGTGTAAGGTCAATTCCTCCCCCAAACCAGCGCAACGGTTCGTGCTCCGGGCTTAACGATGGCATTTCGAAATACCGGATATTCATGTGGATGATAGGCACCAGCGGATGGTTTGGATGGATAACGATAGACACCCCGGTAGCAAAAAAATCTTCCTGGTCAACATTCAAAGCTTTTTTTACATTGTGCGGCAACTGCCCGTGCACGGCTGAAAAATTAACCCCACCCTTTTCAAAAACGTTGCCGTTTTCAATTATCCGGGTGCGGCCTCCTCCCCCGCCGTCTCGCTCCCACTTTTCCTCTTCAAAATGGCCAAGGCCATCGCATTGCTCCAGCGCCGCACAAATTTCGTCCTGAATTAACTGGTATTCGGCAGCTATTTGTTCCTTACTAATCATCGGGGCAAATTTAGTTGATTAGGTTGATTAAGTCTTAAAATTCGTAAACTGAATCTGTGGCTTGTTTAAGAACGGCTAAAATCGCTCCATAATTTCGAACTTATAAGGCAAGGTACAAGGATTTACACGACACTGACACCAACAAACGCGTGCCTAAGGATGAAACAGACAGGGGGGTTGACAGGGTTGACACTTTTTAGGATTCAAAATACTCACAATTAATTGTAAATGAGGTTTTTAAATCGAAAAATAATGAAAATAAGCTCAAAATATGTAAATACCTAAGTTTATTATATTTATTTGATATTCAATTACTTAATTTAAATTTCTATTTTTCGATACTTATTATTTTTGCTACGATACCTCAAGGTAATTCAAATCTTTTCCAAATGTTTCTTTCAGCTGGCTTAATGATAACAATGCAACCAGCGTTAAAATCGCCATCATAATATACCCGCTGGTGATAAAGCCATAGCTGGCCACCAGCGCATTAAAGCCAAAAGTTATTGGTATTAATGAGCCGCGAACAAAATTTGGAACGGTGGTAGTAACGGTGGCGCGAATGTTGGTGCCAAACTGCTCGGATGCGATGGTAACAAAAGTTGCCCAATAACCTACCGAGCAGCCCATAAAAAATGCGAGCCATTTAAACTGCGCCGGAGTAATGCCGGTAGCACTTAAAAAGAACGCTACGCTTACAACAGACAAAATTAAGAAAACTACCATAGTGAGTTTTCTCGATTTGGTAATTTGTGCAAGCAACCCCGCAAAAATATCACCGATAGCAATCCCCAGGTAGCTATAAAATACCCCGTCAGCAGGGCTTAGCGAAACTTTTCCGCCTAATGCAACGCCAAATTTGTCGCAAAAGCCGATAAATATTCCAACTACATACCACAGTGGGGCGCCTATCAATATACAGAACAGGTACTTTTTAAACCTATCCCAATTACTAAACAGCATAAAAAAATTTCCTTTCGACGTTGCCGTTTGCTCAAGTTTTTTGTACATACCCGATTCAAAGGTGCCTATCCTTAATAACAATAAAAGTATTCCTAGTCCGCCGCCAATAAAATACGCATTACGCCAGCCGAATTTTGCAGCAAAAAATGCCGCTGTAGTACCTAACAAGCCAATTACCGCGACTATCATCGTTCCATACCCCCGGTTTTCTTTGCTCAGTGTTTCGCTTACCAGGGTAATGCCTGCGCCCAGTTCGCCGGCAAGGCCAACCCCGGCAATGAAGCGGATAATTGCATAAGTGTTTATATCATGCACAAAACCATTTGCAAAGTTGGCGACAGAATACAGCAAAATTGAACCAAACAGCACTTTTATGCGGCCCAATTTATCACCCATAACTCCCCACAATATTCCGCCCAATAGTAAACCTGCCATTTGCAGGTTAATTATCAGTTGACCTTTGCTCAGCATATCTGCATCGCTTACCCCAATTTCTTTAAGGCTCTTTATCCGTACAATCAGGAAAACAAGCAAATCGTATATATCCACAAAATAGCCTAATGCGGCTACAAGTACTAAGAAGATAATGTTTCGTTGAACTTTGGCGGGGTTAATCTCAGTCATAAATTGGATAATTGGTGAGGCTAAAATAGCAGAATTATTAGACAATCAAATTAATAAATTTGGACATAAAAAAACCCCTGTGGAGCAGAGGCTTTGTGTGAAACATCGGTTTCGGTAATTATGCTTTTTTTACATTTACTGCCTGTAGTCCTTTTCTTCCTTCTTCCACTTCGTATGTAACGCTATCGTTATCTTTAATGGCGTTTACGCCGCCTTGTACATCCTTAAAGTGTACAAAAAGATCTTTACCATCATCGGTAACAATAAAACCATAACCTTTTTGTGTGTTAAACCATTTTACTTTTCCAGTTTTCATAAATAATTATATTGTGTATTAAAAAATTGTGTTAAAGATTTAAAAACCAGACCCATACTGAATAAAATGGTATTATTATCAGAAGGATTTAGAAAAACCGTCAGTTCAAATATATAAAATTATTAAATACCAAATAAAATTATT
>JBDUDE010000502.1:0-3775 GCA_040003105.1 Mucilaginibacter sp.
CGTCATTATAAGGAACGAAGCAACCTCTACACTCGCTAATCAGCGAAACGAAAACTTTGTGGGAACCTATCAGCCGCATTTACGTTAACACAAATATTGAGGTCCATTAGTGTCCTGCGTAGAGATTGCTTCGTTCCGCAATGAGGGGATTGTTAACTGTCCTCTTTTCCCCTTGTAATTGTCGTGGCCGCACCCCGCGCAGGTTAAAAGCCCGGCCTATATTTGTTTTATAAAACCAAACAAAAAACAACAATGAGAAAATTAAGACTACAAATGCAATTATCGCTTGATGGTTTTGTTGCAGGCCCAAATGGCGAAATGGACTGGATGACATGGAACTGGGGCGATGATATTAAGGCTTATGTTAATGCCATAACCGACCCAATCGACACCATCCTTTTAGGCGGCCACATGCCTGAAGGTTTCATTGGTCATTGGAAAAACGTTGCAGCCAACCCAGCCGACGAAGGACAGGCATTTGGCAAAAAGATGTATGATACCCACAAAGTGATTTTCACAAAAACAATGGCAGAATCAAAGTGGGAAAACACGGTGCTTGCCAAGGGGGATATTGTTGACGAGGTAAACAATTTAAAAAAACAGCAAGGCAGTGATATTATTACTTACGGCGGCGCAGGTTTTGCATCGAGCCTTATTAAACACAATTTGATTGATGAATACCAACTGTTTATCAACCCAACAATTATAGGCAGTGGTATGGCCATTTTTAAAGATATTGCTAAAAAACTGAATTTGAAGTTGGTAAAGGCTACATCATTTGACTGCGGCGTTGTGGCACTGATGTATGAGAAATAAGAATAGAACCAAGAGCCAAGAACCAAGAATCAAGATAAAAAATCACACTGTTGATGTAATATGGAACTTATTTCTTTGGGGGAATTCTTCAGACCACAACTTAAGAAAAGCTTATCTCCATTTGTATCACGGATATGGCAATTGGGGTAATAAAGCAAGTTTAACGCGATAAGTTTCTTGGTTCTTGCTTCTTGACCTCTTGACTCTTGCCTCTTCCTTCAAGCCAAGCCCTTATCATCAACCCCATGAAAACTGCTCATGAATTTTTTGCGGTAATTAAGCGGACTCAGCTGCATTTTCACTTTAAACATTTTGTAAAAGTGCGATACATCACCAAAGCCGCTTTCAAAGGCAATTTCGGATATAGGTTTGTCGGTTTGCACCAGTTGTTGTAAGGCATAATTAAGACGGTACTCAATTATGGTTTCCATAAAGGTTTTGCGGGTAATTTTCTTAAAGTATTTGCAAAAGGCATTGGTGGTCATATTGGCAATGCCGGCTGCTTCATCTAAAGTTACATGATGCCTGAAGTTTTCAACCAGGTAGGCAAATACCGGGTTTATACGTTCCTGCTCGGCAAGGGTACGCTCGGCAATCACCTGGTTTTGGTCGAGTTGGGCATACTCTGCCGACTGCGCCAGCCGCTGTAAGGCCTCCAGTAAGCCTATCAGCAATTTAAAGGCATTTTGTTCATCACTTAGTGCCAGCAGGTTTTGGCTTACCGCCTTTTGTGTATCGCCGTGGAAACTCATGCCACTGCCGCTTTTCTGGAAAAGGCGTTTAATGTGCTGCAATTCGTTCTTGTTAAAAAAATCATCGCCCAAAAAAGCGCCGTCGAATTGAATAACTATTGCGCTGGCGGTGGTTTGTGCCTCCTTTCCAGGTTCAAGCTTCCAGCAATGCGGCAGGTTGGGCCCCAACAGCACCAAATCGCCGCTGGTAAAGTTCTGCATGTGGCTGCCAACATAGCGCTTGCCACTTCCTTCAAGAATATAAGTAAGCTCGTACTCGACATGGAAATGGTAAGGCGCATCAAAAGCGGAGCTATCGAACTTCCGAAAGATGAATGACTGGCCGCTTGCCGGCTGTAGTATCTCGTACGACGCCTTAATCATAGTATATTTTAATAATTTATTATGGCATATTAAATGTACGGATAAAATAATCCATTATTATTCCATTTAAAACATTTTTTTCAGCATAAAGTATAATTTACTTTGGATATAAACCAACGTGCACCAATGAGTTCTACAACAATGCCATCGCTCAACGATTTTAAAACAGTCCCCCAGGATAATATCAACGAATTTCAGGAGAAAGGCCATACACTGGTTAAAGGTGTATTATCAGAGGATGAGATAGATGTTTACCGCCCGATAATAGTTGGCGCTGCCGACCGCTACAATACCGAAAAGCGCAAACTGGAAGACCGCGACACCTATGGTAAAGCCTTTTTACAGATTATGAACCTTTGGCAAAATGATGAAGACGCGCGCAAGTTTGTATTAGCCAAACGGATGGCGAAAATTGCTGCCGATTTGATGGGCGTGAAAAATGTACGGCTTTATCACGACCAGGCTTTATTTAAAGAACCCGGTGGCGGCCCAACGCCATGGCACCAGGACCAATACTATTGGCCGATAGATACCTTCAATACCATAACCATGTGGATGCCTTTGGTTGATATTGATGTGGATATGGGGATGCTTACTTTTGCATCGGGCTCATACACCGAAGGCTCTATTTTTAATTATGAAATTTCGGACGAGTCGGAAAGTGCTTTTGCCGATTATGTGAAGGAACACAATTTCCCGATTAGTCGAGCCAACACCATGAAGGCTGGCGATGCTACCTGGCACCGGGGTTTTACCATGCACCATGCCAACGGCAACAATTCAAACAAAAGGCGCGAAGTAATGACCGTTATTTACATAGCCGATGGCGCCCGTGTTACTCCCTACAAAAACACCTGGCAAAAAAACGACCACGAAAAATGGCTGATGGGTGTGCCCATTGGTTCAGAGATTGATTCGGAGTTAAACCCGAAGCTGCTGTAGTAGAGCCAAGAGTCAAGAACCAAGAGTCAAGAAAATGCCCGCATTATCATCCTGATTCTTGATTCTTGACTCTTGATTCTTGGCTCTTGACTCTTGATTCTTGGCTCTTGATTCTTGACTCTTGATTCTTGGCTCTTGATTCTTGGCTCTTAACTTCTTGATTCTATTTTAATTATACCTTCCCTTACGTTGCTGGTCTTCCAAAAACCATGAAAGGAATATTTTCTGCTCAGTTCTTGCAGAATGTATCGGCGCCAGCGTTTTTAAATACCTGTCGTCATAATAAATAAAGTGTTCAAACCCAAGGCTGAGGTTTTCGGCGATTCTGAAGGTAACCCGCGGCTTTAAAATACTTACGTAGTTATTGCCCGGCGAACCAACATACGTGTGCATTAAAAAGTAATAATACACAAACGATGCGCTTGCATATTTACCAAAGTTAATGGTGCTTTCCAATTTGGCTTCAAGGCCATCGTTATAGGTATAATCGCGTACCTGCGAAGTATCAGGCCCAAAACGTGTGCTGTTGCCGGCTAAAGGCACCAATGCAAAATGGGCATTGGTATAAAGCATAACATCTTTACTAATGGGGTATTTTGTAAACACGCCACCGCCAAAACCAAGGGCCCCGAGTTCAAAGGTTTTATTATCCCAATAATCATCGTACTGAAAAGCGCCGTACATTACCGATAGCTTACCGATGTTGGTATTATTGCCAACTAAAATACCATAACCTGTTAAATTATCAAGCAGTTTGCGGCCCGAGCCAAAGCTAAATTCGGTACGCAAGCGAAAGAAGTCAAATGGCTTGCGGTAGATGTCTTCAAAGGGGTTACCATAATCAAACTGAACATTTAACAACACTTGAGTTGGCCCTGTACCGAACACGGTACTATTTTGAT
>JBDUDE010000208.1:0-12766 GCA_040003105.1 Mucilaginibacter sp.
GCGCCAATACTGTCGGCGCGCTGTTGCAAACGTTCAACGTTATTTCGAAGCCGCTTTGTTTTGGTGCTGATAAAAAAATCGGTTGATTGTTTAATCATCCTGGTACAAAACAGCTGGGCCAGTTTTTCGTCCTTCATGGTGGCATTTACCT
Organism: Mucilaginibacter sp.; assembly: GCA_040003105.1. Lineage (GTDB taxonomy): Bacteria > Bacteroidota > Bacteroidia > Sphingobacteriales > Sphingobacteriaceae > Mucilaginibacter. The sequence goes on from JBDUDE010000208.1 coordinate 152, forward strand.
CAAAAAAGCCTAATTTTTTGTCGGTTTTATCAATTGCAAATTCGCCCGCTAAAATAAGCGTAGTCATTTCGTGCAACAAGCTATCCTGCAACCGGGTATTGTTTTTACCGTTCAACGGGAAACGTGTGATCTTACCGTCGGGGCTGTATTTAAGCCATTTTTTATCAAGCTTATTTACAGCAGCATAGCGGTCGGCAAGGGTTTGAGTGCTGTCGTAAGCAGTTAACAGGGTTGCTTTTATTAGTTTATGGCTTTTTATAAGCTGTTCAACGTTATCGCCGGCTAGCACGCCGCTCGCCCCGCCCAGGCCGTCAAGGTTAAAGCCAAACTGACCTGCCAGTGCCGACAGGCCGCCTGCACTGCCTGATGATTTTGCATCATCTACAACAAATGTTAGCCGCGCAGTATAACTGGGCGTCCACAACCAGGCTGTTAACGCGCCAGCAAGGCCGCCAACAATTAAAACCAGCGCCAGCGCTTTTTTAAATTGAAAAATATAGGCTGCATCGCTAATTCTGTCTTGAATTACCTTTTTTATAGAAAACTCTGGCTCGTAAGGATATGGAGGATTTTCCTGGCTCATTCTTATTTATGTAAAATGGCAATAATACTAACTATTGCAGTTAACGCGGTAGCGATACCGCCGATATCTCCCATGCTTATTTTAAATCGCGTATCAGGGTTTTTCTCGGGGACCACAATCTTGCTTCCCGGTTTTACCGATGGATAATTGCGAAAGAATAGAAAGTGCCTTACGGGCTGGTTTAAGCCGTCGGGGTATTTAATGTATGCGCCTTTTAACCTTGCGTTTTCGGTTGTGCCCGCAGCAGCATTGATGTAGTACTTAAAGCTGCTGCCGTTATAGCTTATATACTGCGGATTGTTCACCGCCCCTGCCACTTCTACATACGAAATAACCCGCGGAACATAAACGCTGTCGCCAGGCATCAATATCATATTGCTGTTTTCCACTTTATTGCGGTCTTTTTTAGTAAGGTTGACATTTACACGTGTGCCTTTTCTGAAAACCTGGGCATTGTTAAGCGAGCCATAAGGAGTTACGCCCCCGGCCCGGTTTAAAAAATCAAGGGCTGTTTCGTCTTGTTTTTGAACGGCATAATCGCCGGGAAAAACAACTTCCCCCTTAATACTCACGTTGCCTAACGACCGATAGTTAACCAGGCGCGGCACGTAAATAAAATCCATCGGCTGTAATTCAACATCCTTGCCGGCATCAGGGCTATCCATATTAACGACAAAAGTGTTAACTAATTTATTGGCTACCGTATCCGACTCGTTTTTTATGATCCTTGATATCTCCACGTGGTGGTCGGCTGCTTCGTCAGCAAATCCGCCCGCCATCGCGATTACATCGGCCAGCTTTAATCCTGAGCGATAAGTAAAAACTGCTGGCTTTCGTACAAAACCATCCACAACAACTTTTTGGTTTGAAGTAAAAACATCGCGGTTAAGCACCGTTACCGAGTCTTCGCGAAGTAACGCCACATCGTTTTTACCAGCAACTATATCGCCCGGGTTAAATGATATCAACTGCCGCTCGAGGTTTGGCATCGTTCTTTTTATATACCCGCGCTCCATATAGGCTTCGGGCTTTAAACCTTGTGCACTTTTTAGCAGCCCGCTTAAAGTAAAGCCCGCAGTAAGCTCGTAAACGCCGGGGCGGTAAACTGCGCCCTCAAGTACTATACGATTGGTGTAGCGGTTTGTAATGGCCCCTATTTGTACTAAATCGCCGTTATGGGGTATGTAGTTTGCAAAAAGGTTTGCCGGTACATCTTTAACTTCACGCTCCAAAGCATTAATTTGGTCAACCTTGGCGATGCCTTTGTAGGCTATATCGGTAAAGCCACCTGCGTATTTTATAAGATCGTCCAGTTGCTCGTTGTCCTTTAACTCGTAGACAGCAGGATTTTTTACTTCGCCGCTAATGCCAACGCGTTTTTTATAAACCGGGATATGGATCACATCCTGGTCTTCCAGCCTTATATTGCCATCCAACAACCCTTGCTGAAGAAACGCGTAAAAATCTACAGTTTTATAAACCTTATTATTCCTTACCAGCTCAATGTTTCTTAATGAACCGTTTTTGTTAGGGCCACCTGAATTATATAGCGCATTAAATAAAGTTGAAAGAGAAGACAGTGTATACGAGCCGGGGGTTTTTACCTCGCCAATTAAGGTGATTTTAATGCTTCGGGTATTGCCAAGATTTACCGCTAATTGGGTTTGTCCTGAATTTAAAGCAGGATAGACCTTGGTCATTTTCTTTTTAATAAGATTTGTGGCCTGCTCAATGGTAAAACCGTTTACGTAAACTATACCGGCGAATGGTATTTGAACATTACCCTCGGGGGTTACCTTTGAGCGTACACTGCTTTCATTTAGCCCGGTTATCAAAACGATTAATTCGTCGCCGGGGCCCAGCACATAGCCTTTGGGAGTTGCAACGGAAAAATTTGGCTGAAATGTTACGCCGGTCTGGTTAAAAAAATCGACACCGTAAACGCGTAGGGCATCCACACTAACCGGCGTTGGGGCAACAGTATTTGGTTTGTGAGTTAACACCGTGTCATTCTCATCCCTCGAGAAATCTATCTTTTTCTTTTCGGTGGACTGGGCAGACTTTGTTCCTGTTTTTTGTTCAGGCCGAGCAATGTCACCCGGTTTTTAAAGGCATCAACTTCGGCCGGTGGCATTCCCTTTTGAATAAGTATTTTATAGGCGTCCTGCTCCGAAACACCGGAGTCCTGCAATTTTTTCCAGGCCATGGTAATTTGCTCATCGCTTAAAGCGCCCACTTTTATGTTTTGGATATTGGCCAGGGAAACTTCCTGCGCTATTGCCCCGGTTGAAAAGGCCATTAAGGCAAACAATAAAATAAATAGTAAGTATTTAATCCGCATGTAAATGTTGAAGTTAAGCTTAGCGTTGCAAATATAAAATATTAAATCAGTGAAATACCATAAATAGCAGGGCTGTGATGATACGCAGCGGTAACAAAATTGGCGCTGCTTGGTTTGGTGATTTTGCAAATAAAGCGCCATAAATTACTCACGCGCAAATAGCGACACCTCATTTGCCTATAAACCCGGGATAAGTTTTTGCAGGCTTTCATAATGTGTGCTATTATTAATGAGCTTATTAATATGTTCGAGCGCATTTTTGCCCATTTCGGTAACGAGGCTTTCATTATCATATAAAAGTTGTATCCGTTCGGACAGTTGTGCGGCATTGCCGGGTTCAAACAGAAGGCCTGTATAATTATTAATAACCATTTCGGGTATGCCGCCAATGGCTGCACCTATTACAGGCTTTCCCAGCGCCATTGCCTCAACCACGGTAAACCCTAAAACTTCATAACACTCTGACGGGCAAATCAAAAAGTCGGCGCCTTTAACCAGCTGTAATACTTCCGCCTTAGTTTTCTTTCCTAAAAAATCGACATTGTCTAGCCGATACTCATTTTTAAATGCCAGCAGCTCCGCTTCCTGCGTGCCATCACCTATTATCTTAAGCTTAATTTGCGGGAAAGACCGAATCGCTTTTAATAAGGTATGCGCTCCTTTAATCCGCTCCAGCCGGCCTACAAAAACAATGTATCTTTCAGTGGTTTGAGTTTGCGTCAATTTTGCCTTTTCAATTTCAGCATAGTCATAGCCGTGGTAAATCTGCACCAGCTTGTCGTTAAAAAAATTGAACTGCTTATATTTTTCAAGTTGAAAAATTGATGGACAAACAAAATAATCTACGTAAGCATAATAGTTAAGGTATTTATGAACGTAATTTTCAAGCGCAGCCACTGTGCTGGCCAGGTACGAACCTTTTTTACAGGAATGCGTGATGCAATTATAAAATTTGCCGCCAAAACACCTTTCACACACCTGGCCATGGCTTACAAAAATACTGTCGGGGCAAATGGGGGTGTATTCGTGCAATGTCCAGATGATAGGGATATTCCGCTTTTTTAGGATTTTTAAAATGGTGGGAGTGATGTAATGATGGATTACGTTTATATGGGCAAAATCAATATTTACATCGTCAAGCAGCTTTTCAAGATTTTCCTGGGCCTCAAACGAGTAGATGCTTTTCATCACCACCTTTACCCCGGCAGATATGCTGCGTTTGTTAACTTTTTTATAATCGATATTTTCTATAAAATATTTATTGTATTCCGAAGGCAGGTTCCGGTCGTCTTTCATAGAAAACGGCACAACATGGTGCCCTTGTTGTTGGTAAATGTTCACCACATTTTCAACATAAGTCCAGTCTCCGCCGGTTGGATACCATGCCCAATTAACCACAAGAATATTCATTCCGAATAATTTCTTAACGTAAATAAAACAAAATTCAAAGATGCCTGTATTAAATGATATTAGTAAGATAAAATTAGAAGTTTAGAATTTGGAGAACAATTTTACATCAATAAAGTGCCGCATATTACGCGGCAGGGCCCATATAAATGTGCCTGAAAAATTAGCTCGTTTAAACAATGTGAACCCGCGTTGTAGCGAATTGAAGTAAGTTCTCCGTACTGTAATAAACTTCCGACAAAGTATTTTGCTGGTCGGCAGGTTTTGAATACCTGCATTTATTTGGTGTTTTGGTTGCTAAAATTTTATCTAACTATACTAAAAGCCAAAGTATTTGAATTATTTCATCGAATTTTTAACAGTTTTAAAAAAAATAATCTGGTTGGTACGGCAAAAAAAGTTAATTTTGAAAAGTGAAGACTATCTATCCCGTCACACTGTTGAATCAACTACCAGATTCTACCTTATGGTTGTAACATTTATATGAAGAAAAAGATTTACATTGCAGGCGCAGGCGGAATGCTTGGAGAAGCTTTTTATCGAATATTTAAAGACGAGTATGAAGTTAAGTGCACAGATAAGGATGTAAATGAAAAATGGCTTAGTTTTTTAGATTTTCGTGATTTTGAAAAATATAAGAAAGCTGTCGAGAGTTATAAACCCGATTACCTTTTTCACCTGGGTGCTTATACCGACCTTGAATTTTGCGAACTTAATTTAGATGATACCTACCTTACCAACACCACAGCTGTTGAAAATGCAGTGTTTATAGCTAACAATTTAGATATCCCCTTATTATACATCAGTACTGCCGGCATATTTGACGGTACTAAAGATTTTTATGATGATTGGGACGAGCCTAACCCACTTGGCCATTATGCACGCTCGAAATATATGGGCGAACGCTACGTGCGCGAAAATGCAAAGCGCTACATAATTTGCCGCGCAGGTTGGATGATGGGTGGCGGTCCGGACAAGGACAAAAAATTTATAAACAAGATAATTAAACAATTGACCGGCGGTAAACGCGATCTTCATATTGTAAACGACAAAGATGGCACGCCAACATTTACTGTTGATTTTGCCAAGAATGTTAAATTGCTGATTGAAAAAGAATATTGGGGTTTATATAACCTTGTTTGCAATGGCGAAACCAGCAGGCTTGAAGTGGCCGAAGAATTAGTTAGAATTTTAGGCCTGGACAACGAAGTAACTTTCCACGAAGTATCGTCAAGCTATTTTAAAGATACATATTTTGCACCCAGGCCGCCGTCAGAACGCCTGATCAATAAAAAACTCGAATTGCGGAATATGAATATCATGCGCGATTGGAAGATTGCCCTAAGGGAGTATATTGATGATTACTATACAGACTATCTAAGGGAAAAGAATATTTATTCTGTAAAAGAAGATACTATTACTTTATAAATACTATCATCCATAATGCGTATTGCGGCCTTCGGTTTCCGGTCGGTTCCGCCTTCAAAAGGTGCTGCTGGAGCTGATAAATTTGCTTTAGAACTTTTTCCGCGACTTGTTACCAGGGGCCATAGTGTTGTGGCCTACAACCGCCGTTACCCCGATGTTTTTGTTGATGTAGATGACTACAAAGGCGTAAAGATTAAGACTTTTAAAACTACCCCCAAAAAAGGGTTTGATACGCTGTTGCACTCCTTTAAATGTACCTGGGATATTATTGTAAACAACACCGCCGATATTGTGCACATACAAAACGGTGGCAATAGTATATGGGCTTTGCCGTTGCGGCTGTTTGGCAAAAAAGTATTTATCAGCCAGGACGGGGTGGATTGGAAACGCGACAAATGGCCCTGGTATGGTAAACTGTATTTAAAACTTTCATCATTTATTACCGCCCATATTCCAAACGAAGTAATATTTGACAACGTAATCGCCAAAAGGCTTTTTGAGGCAAAATTTAACAAGCAATTTAAGTTTATACCCTTTGGCAGCGAGGTTGAACCAGGCAATGGCAATACTGAAATTTTAACAAAGCATAATCTTGAAAAAGGCGGCTATTATTTATTTGTGGGCCGCTTTATACCTGACAAGGGCCTGCATTACCTTATACCTGCATTCAAAAAATCAAACTCAAAAAGGAAGCTGGTACTTATAGGCGGCTCACCCAACCCATCGCCTTACGAAAAGGAATTGTTTGATATGGCGACTGACCAAATAATATTCCCCGGCTATGTTTATGGCGATGATGTAAACACCCTTATGAAGAATGCATATTGCTATATCCAGCCATCAGATGTGGAGGGACTGTCGCCGGTGGTATTAACGGTGATGGGGCTTAATGTGCCTTTGATTGTAAGCGACATAGAGGAAAACCAATATGCTGTTTTAGATACCGCGCGCATGTTTAAGCAAGGCAGTATTGAATCGTTAACCGAAGAAATAAATTATTGCGAAGCCAATCATCCTGAAATGCTTGTCCTTGCCGAAAAAGCCCAGGTACGTGCCTTAAGCGTATTTAACTGGGAAATGGTTGCCGATGAACACGTAAAAGTTTTTGCAGAGGCTTAAACGGCTTTTTTAAATACCTCAACCAGTTGTATCGCTGTGTTATGCCACGAGAATAGTTCCAGGCGTTCTCTTCCTTTGTTTATCATATCTTCACGCAAACTGGCATCATTCAAAGCGGCTTTAATTTTTGCAACCATATCATCAACATCAAAAGGATTAAATTGTAATACAGCATCGCCACCAACTTCGGGCAGACAGGTATTGTTGGCTACCAGTACAGGTAAATTGCTTTTAAAAGCTTCCAGAATCGGAATACCGAAGCCCTCATTTGTGGATGGGAAAACATACAGTAACGCATTTTGATAAATTGCTCCTAATTCAGCATCGGCTAAATAACCTGTGAGCAGTACATCCTGATCCAGGTTATTGGTATTAATGGCGTTTAAAATCAGCCTGTAATCGCTGTCGAAGATATTGGCAGGAGTTGGCCCGGCAAGTACTAATTTTAAATCGGGGTAGCCGGTTGCCTTAATTTTGGCAAACGCTTCAATAAGCGCCGGTATGTTTTTTCGCTTAAACATGGAGCCTGCATGCAGCAGGTATTTTTGCGGGGTTAACCCCAGTTTAGTCAACAATGCACTGCCATCCTGCGAATCACTACCGGTGTTTAACTCCTTGGGCCCTTCATATATTACCTCCAGTTTTTCATTGGCAATGCCTGTATAATGATGAATTTGCTTTTTTGACCAGGCGGTTGGTGTAATTACAAAGGGCGACCTTTTTGCAGCCGGTACGGCAGTTTTCATATACAGCCACAACCACAACTTACCATAAGCTTCGGGTGATTCAAAACAAAAAGCATCATGAAAAACGGGGATAGTTTTATAGCCTAGATAAATTATCGGGACGCAATTATCGGTACAAAAAACAATATCACAGCCTTTAAAAAAGGCTTTAAAAGGTAACACCAGTTGCTTCCACAACTGGTACCTGGCGTGCTCAACATACTTTAGCAACTTATTACTACCGCTGTAAACCGAGATACCGGTATCTAAAAAATGAAAGCGTATTTCGCTGCTTTCCATCTTTCTAAATTCCTTGCAAAGCTCCTCAAGGTAGGTGCGGGTGCCTGTTTTGGCCACCTGCAAATCGCGTACATCAACAGCTATGGTTAATGGTTTAGGCATTTAATTCTCTCCCCTGGTTTTTATCAGTTTGGCGGGTATGCCCGCAATTACCGAGTTCGGCGGGAATGATTTGGTAACCACGCTGCCTGCCGCCACCACACAGCCATCGCCGATGTTAACACCGGCTAATATGGTTGAGCTTGCGCCTATCCAGCAGTTATTGCCGATGTTTACCGGCTCCTTAACCACACCCTGTTCCTTAATGGTAAGGCTGGTATCATTGTAACTATGATTTTCCGAAAATATCTGCACGTTTGGCCCCATTATTACATCATTGCCAATGGTTATACCGCCCTGCCCGGCAATGTAAGCCCGGGCGCTGATGCCCGTGCGGTCGCCAATGGTGATGCCTTTGCCGCGGTTCGCAACTATACCAGTACAAAACAATATCGAATCGCGGGCGATAGAAACATTGTCGCCAAAGCTGATGCCGTTGTCAGACAGCGCATTAAGGCTTACATTATCTTCTAAAATTAAGTTCCTACCAGCAGTTATCTTGTAACCATGCCTCACTTTAACATGGCTTCCTTTAAATAGTAACCCTTTTGATTTTTTTAGAAACGGCTTTAAAAACAAACCACGGGTAACCTGTATCAGCCTAGCCCATGCAATGCTAAATAAATCCCGTGATGAGTGGGGGCTTTCCCATTTATAGTTAGGGTCTTTTTTTATAATTTTTATCAGCTTTTCAATCATTGGTTACCGGAGATAATTGTGCCGTTTGTGGTTTCATAATAATGCTCATGAATAAGCCGCATAAAAACCAGTTTACGTAGGATATATAGGACGATGACTCCACTTCGGATGTTAACAGGGGGATAAAGAAACCAACTTTTATCAACAACACCGCCATGCAAACTTTCTTTTCCCTGCCGTGCAAATGGGGCAGCCATTTCAGGCTTTTCCTGATCAGCATAATATAAATCCACAGGTATAAAAATAAGGCAATTATACCAGCTTGAACACCAATTATTATATATTGGTTTTCGCCGCCCACATTTTCCCCAAGGCTGCCCGCAACACGGCCCGATGTACCAAGGCCTAACCCCAGTGGCTTTTCAACCATAGACATCAGCCCTTCGGCCCACTCCAAAAGGTGGCCCACGCTTGATGGGTTACTAAAATCGATAGTGTTCATTATCACTTCGGTGATGCCGCCTTTTTGAACACCAAAAGCGGTAAACAAATAAATAAAATACAAAGCCCCCGCACCCAGTGCTGCGTGCACGGTGTAAGTGATATATTTTTTGTGAGTGATTAATGCGTAAACATAAATTATAACAAAATAACTTACAAACGGCGCCCGCGATAAGGCAAATACAATTGAAAGGAACGAAGCACCCAAAGCAAGCATACCCACTCCGTTAGGCTTAAACTTGTTATCATCGCGGTTAAACAAAGCTATAATAACTGCCAGCGCCAGTAAGGTAGCTGAGGCATGCTCCAGCGGGTTAGCGAAAAAACTGGCAAAGCGCTTGTAACCACCTTCGGATTGAAACGTCCAGCTTAGCCCAAAATCGCCGCTTGGCTCAAAGTTGAAAAAGTAGTAAACATATTCTGCAAAGCCGGTTTTGCTTTGCAGGTGCTGGTTAAAAATCACCTCGGTAAGCACCACGCCGCCTGCAGCAATGGTTAATAGCGCAATAAAATTAAAGTATTTGCTTACGTACACGGCCCGGATATCCATCAGGCGCCCGGTAAAGTACACCACAACGAAAAATGAGGTGCTTTTAAACGCCATTAACCGGTTAATAAAGCTTTGCTCGCCAATGGGCAATATGGCATAAATAAAGGTATAGCCTAAAAATGCAAGTATGGCATAGTCAATTAAATGCAGCCGGGGGCGGAATTGCAGCGATACGACGTTTAAAAACAGCACGCTTAATATCAATACCTCTTTAAAATATTGGAAAACCGGGATGAAATCTTTAAGGCCCAGCAAAAATGCAACCGACATTGCCGTGGTGTACATTGAAAGCCCAAAAATGAGGAACACCAATATCCCCTGCAAATTCCCTTTTACCACCTCCCGGCAGGCGACAAAAAACGAAGTAAGGAAAATGAGCGGAAATATGAATAACATACTTTTTTAATCGTATCGTTTCAGTTATAAATTGTTGCTTAGTCAAAAGTCCTGAGTCTACAGTCGATAGTCTTTTCTTTGGACCCTGGACTTAAGACTCCCGACTTAAGACTTTGGACTCCTCAAAAGCCAAATTAGGTTTTTTGGAGTGAAAATTCCCTCTTTTAACCCCTTAATTAAAAAGCCTGCTTTTTGGTTGCGGCGGCGCAGCAGCAAATAGCCAAGCACCGCCAGGTAATAAAAGCCATTATAAACCAGGTAAACAGGGTAGCATAATGGGTTGCCATACCGTCTTAATATCCAAATATGGTTGCGGCTGGTATAATAATGAATAACCGGGCTCAATGTACCTTCTTTTTTTGGCGAAGCTACTTTTGCTGACACCCCCGCCTCGTGATACATCTTGCATGATGGCACGTAGTGTACCTCAAAACCCACATCGCGCAGCCTGAACGACAACTCGACGTCTTCAAAATACAAAAAAAACTGCTTGTTAAACAGTCCGCTTTTCGCCAGCGCCGAATTACGCAGCAGCATACAGCAACCGGTTACCCATTCTGCTTTTTTGTAGGTTTTTAAGGCTTCTGTATCAGGCACAGTAAGGTCGGATACAGTTTTGCCGACAATGCGGTTAAACCTGCCTTCGCCGTTCCATATTTTGGTTTTATCGTGCATCCAGTAAATAGCAGGTTGTACGGCTGCAGCTTCGGTGTGGTTATCCAGGTGTGTTAGCAGGCCTGTCACAAGGTCGCTGTCAACTTCGGTATCGGTATTCATCACCAATGAATAGCTGTAGCCTTTATCGATACTATATTCCAGCGCCCGGTTATTGCCTTCGGCAAAGCCGAGGTTTACCTGGTTGTCAATATAAATTAAACCCGGGAATTGGGCTTTTAATCGTGATAAAGAATTGTCGGTTGAGCCATTATCTGCCACTATAATATCAAACAAAGCCTCGTTGCAATATTGTTTAAGCAATGCAATGCAATTAGCCGTGTGCACAGGCGTATTCCAATTGAGCAATATTACGGCTACAGGCTTATGCATTTTGGGTGTAAGTTTTTTTTATAGCATACTCGTACATCAGCACTGCGCTTGTTTCAATAATAAGGGTAAAAGAACCAATTACCGGGGCGCCGCCTATATTAACCAGCGCAAACGCAACCACTACCGATAATATAAAAAGGTAAACAGCAATCCTGAAAATATAAACCGTGTTGTTTTTTAAAAGCTGGTCGAGCACGTTTAAAACATTAAGCGCCGACATTATCGGCACAAAGGCCATTACCCGTAAAATTAAAACAGCGGTGGGGTTATGTTCTTTTGATAATATAAACACAATAAAATCGGCCAGTACAAATATCAGTATAGAGCCCGTGAAAAACACGGCGGCCAGCAGGTATTTTGTTTTTTTGCGGTAGACGTTCCATAGTCCGGTGCTTTGCTGAAACAAGCGCGCCGCATTAGGGTAAATAGCATTTGATACGGTGATTAATAAAATGCGGCACTGTCCAATGATTTTGTCACACAATGTATATGGCCCCAGTAGTGCGGCATAACCCCAGCGTGGCATGGCAAATATTATAATGGATTGCTGCAGGTTAACCGAAATGTTGTTGATGGTAAGGTAAGAATTATCTTTCCCTATTTTCAGCATCTCCTGCCGCGAAGGCAATTTAAAGCTCAGTCCATATTTTGATGCAAAGTAAATAAGCAATCCGATGTATGTAATGGTATTGGCGCCACCTAAAATAAAATTCACCCAGATAGCATCGTGCGGGCTTTTAATAAAAATCAAAATAGCGACAATTGAGGCTACGTTTGACAGCATGTTTAGTAAGTTAAACAGCTTTAACCGCTCGGCACCAATAAAGAAGCAAAGTGGGTTAAATACTTCGGCTAAAGCAATAGGAATAGATAATAGGATATAGGGGTAATAGTCGACACTAACCCACTGTAAGCCAAATAACAAGGCTATAAAAAGCACAAAGATAACCACCCGGATAAACAGATTGTTGTAAAATACAGTGCCCAGCTTTTTTTGATCGGTTAAATAAAACGCTACATCTCTTACGCCCGACTGGCCGGTACCATAATTAATAACAGAGCCCGCTAACTGTGCAAACTTGCTGGCAAACATTATGATACCAAATTCCTTTATACCGATAATGCGGGTGATGATTGGGATAAGCAGCAACAACAACAGCATGTTCGAAATTTGAATGCTGCTTAAATTTAAAAAATTGGCAATAATGTTGGTGGCCTTTAGCTTATTGTAAATATTAGTTGCGCGTTGTTTCAAGTGGTACAGATTGCAGGCAAATTTAACTTAATTTACCGGTAAAAATAGGGTTTAGTGATTGGGAATGGAAGTGGCTTGATGCGGTGCATATTTGCTTAATTAAGCGTTGGATAAATAATTATATTCGTGAATTATTAAATTTACCATATGAACTACCTTAACCCGGAAATAAAAGACCTTAAACAGCTTGGGATTGACAAGCGCGAAGAATACCTTAACGCCAGC
>JBDUDE010000522.1:0-3774 GCA_040003105.1 Mucilaginibacter sp.
CGCCGATGGTAATGGTATGCCTGATAGCTATTATAACAGTAAGCTACCAAAGCATCAGGGCCGCTATTGCAAACCCGGTAAAGAGTTTGAGGAGTGAGTAGGCTGTTTGCAGTAGCAGTTGGCAGTTTTAATGTAGGGGCGAATTGCATTCGCCCTATACGCGCGGCTACCAATCATGGCAGCAATGAACTATTGAACCCGTGAATTAATGAACCACATAAAAAAACTTGAGTTTCAAACATCAAGACTTTGGATTTAGTTGAAAAGCGCCCGGTGTAAGACACCGGGCGCTTTTTTTATATTTGACGAAATCATCTCACGTCTCATATCTCACATCTAAAATCTTACCAACCATGTGGATTTGCCCGCTTTGCCAACAGCAATTTGTAAACACTAACCAGGTGCACTCCTGTAATGACAAGCAACTGGCCGATTTTTTGGCAGGAAAGTCTGAACATACTATTGCCCTGTTTAACCATTTGGTAGATGAATACCGGCAAATTGGCGATGTGCGGCTGCACCCGGCCAAGTCAATGATAAGTTTTGCGGCGCGTACAAGGTTTGCCTACGTAATACAGCTCGGCAAAAACTTTGTGGACGTGGTTTTCCCGTTTAAACAACCTTATGAAGATAATTTATGTTTTAACAAAATAAAGCCGGTGCCCGGCAGCGATGATTACAACCATCATTTCAGGATGTATTTTGCTGAAGATATAAACGACGAAGTGCTGATGTATATGAAGATGGCGTTTGACATTGGCCGTTAAGAAATATTCATACCCGGCACCTTTAGGTCTTTTACTACCATATAAACATTCTTTTTACACTCGCTGCAGCAATAAATTTTTATGGGGACAAAGAAGAATACATAGCGTAAAACCCAGTTACGTTTTACCCGGCCCTGGAAATTGCCGGCGCATACAGGGCATTTTAAAGATGATTTTTTCATATTCTGTTTTTAAATAGGTGCTCAAAACGGATAATCCGGGGATGTTGCCTCCGGGCTTATATTAAAAAATCACCTTGTGTGTATGGTAACAAATTCACCGGCCTGGCGATAGTGGTTTCATACCTTTTCATATTTTGCTTCTTCGGCGTCAGTAATCCAAACATAACGGCGCCGGTTACATTTTGCACAGAAATAGATTTTAACCGGCACAAAGAATAGTACTTTGCGCATAAACCAGCTTTGAGGAATTGCAAAATGATATATTGCACGGCACCTGCCACAAACAAGATATTGCTTTTTCATAATAAACATCCTATTCAAATTTGATGTTTATGGTCGGGGTGGTAAATACCAAGTGGTTTGTATTTTTCGGGCTGGGAAAAGAAAAAAGAGTAAGTTTATAGAAGTGCCGAAGTTAAACTCTTTGGTATTTGCTTTCGTTTTCGTCCGATATCCAAACGTAGCGGCGTTTATTACATTTAGCGCAGAAATATATTTTTACCGGTAAAAAAAATAGCATGTTCTTCAAAAACCATCCTTTTGGAATTGAAAAATGAAAAATGGCATTGCATTTATAGCATGTGAGCACTGGCTTTTGCATGATATAGTAATTACGCAAATTACTGTCGAACGGTTGTCTGCCAGTCTCAAGTATTTACAACACGATAACAATACTCAACAAAGGTTTACTTTTTAAGTAACTCCTCTACCAGGATGCCGTTTATTCTCATTCCCGCTAAATTACAGTCGCTGATATTTACATTGCTCAGGTCGCAGTCGGTAATAGTGCTGCCATTTAAGTCGCAATTTTCAAACTTTAACGGGCGCTGTTTGGCGGCGGGGTCGTAAGCTGGGTGGCCTTTAGGCGGCATGCCTATGTTATGAATGTATGCTCCCCCAAGCTGTGCACCTTCAATTTCAAGGTCGCTTAAATTGGCGTCAATAATTGTTACCCCGGTAGCGCTCACATCCTGTATATGGGCATTGTTTATGCAAAATTCCATAAATTTTGAATCGTTAAGGTTAGACCATTTTACGTTCAGTATTTTCCTGGTTTCAATAAGGTCCAGGTGTTCGTCGTTTGGTTCTGCCTGTGGTTTGTTTTCCATGATATTTTTTGATTTCATCAAAAATACAGCATAAACCAGCATGCAACAAAGTGCAAAAACGCCATGTTAGGGGTGGTTTTATGCCATCGTAATTTTATATCACCAGGTTCCGGATAACGGGCCAAACATTATCGGCAATAACTTTATACCCGGCGGCATTAGGATGCAGTTTATCAGGCAGGTTAAGATGGGGTTTGCCGGCGACTCCTTCTAAAAAGAACGGCACCAGGCTTATATCATTTGCAACAGCCAGGCTGGTAAAAATCTCCCTGAAATGCCCGGCAACCGGGCTGCGTATAAAGGGTGGTATCTGCATACCCATCAAAGCTATTTTTACGTCAGGGTGTTTTGCTTTTACCTTATCGATAATCTCCTGCAGGTTCTTTTGGATCGTTGATGGCGCCACGCCCCTGATGATATCGTTTATACCCAACTCCAGCACAAAAACGCTTACCGGCTGGCTAAGCCAATAATCAAGCCGATATAAGCCGCCCGCCGTTGTATCGCCGCTAAGTCCCGCGTTTATCACTTTATAATCAAGCCCGGCTGCGGCAATTTTTTGCCCAATGATAGCGGGGAATGATTCGGCCGCCGCATTGCGCAGGCCATAGCCAGCGGTGAGACTATCGCCAAAAAAAAGCATGTTTTGCATACAGAGTTAACCTTTTTTAGCTGATTATTGTTTATGGCGACTACCTCTTATATTTGTTTACATGAGCATACCCTTCAAATTTAAAACAATCGTTACTGCCTGCATATTTATTTTAACTGGTGCCTTACAAGGTAAAGCCCAGCAAATAACCTTTGCCGATAGCGCCGAATTGTTCATGCCCAACCTGGTATCCACCAAAAATGCCGATGTAAAGCTAACTTTTAGCCCCGATGGTAAAATGATGCTTTGGGGCGGCATTGACTGGATAAAGGATAAAAAGGATATGGACATCTGGCGATCCACCAAAATAAAAAGTAAATGGACCAAACCCGAACGGGTAACATTTGACAGCGACTCGAATGACTTCGACCCCTTCTTTTCGCCGGATGGTAAAGGGGTTTATTTTTTCTCGAACCGTTTAGGCGGATTTGGCGGCGACGATATTTACTTTGCGGCCTTTAACAAAACAACCGGCAAATTTGGCCCGGCGGTGAACCTGGGCAGCGGCATAAACACCAAAGGAAACGAGTGGACACCTGTAACCAATGCCGCCGCAAACGTGCTTGTTTTTTCGTCGAACGGGCGCGGGGGTTATGGCGGCGAGGATTTATTTGCTGCCGCGACATTGCCAAACGGCTTTGCAAAACCGGTAAACCTGGGCCCGGTAATTAACGGCGCCGACGATGATTTTGATGCCGCAATATTGCCAAACAATACATTGGTGTTCACCTCGGCAAAAGGCAAGGACGCCAAGGCTGATTTATATTTATCCTGCAAAAAAAATGGCGTGTACACTACCCCGGTAAAGCTGCCCGCACAAATAAATTCGGCTGAATTCTGGACGTTCGGTCCTTCGGTAAACTTTAAACAGCCGGGGTATTTATATTTCAGCTCGCACCTGGCGCAGGGCATGGGGCGCACGGATATTTATAGAGTGAAATATACTGTTAAATGATATTAATATGATGATTTTTACAAATAGGAAACAAAATGAAACCGTTTAAAAACCTTGTCATTGCGAGTCTCCATCAGGGGTAAACCCTGAAAAAAATAGCAATGACGTT
>JBDUDE010000651.1:0-3768 GCA_040003105.1 Mucilaginibacter sp.
GTCGACGTTTAGCGAAGTTACATACTCGCGGAAGAGTATTTTGCCGTTTTCGAATTCTTCGGGGGTGGTTGCTATTTGGTAGGTTATTTGTTTTTCCATTGGTTGTGGTTCGCGGTGTAAAGTTAAGGATAATGGGGAGTTGGTGCAAAATGGTGAAGGGGTTGTTTCAACTTGTTCGCTTTTGTTGCAGGGGCAGTATCACAACGGGCTGCACCTGAAGTTAACTTTAAATTTATTTTGTGTTGTAATTGTGGCCGCCATCTGCTACCTTGTTGTGGTAATCCCTAAAATTATGAAACCTTTATTTTTAGTTGCCTTTATATTGGTTTTTGGCAGTTGTGCCATGATGCAGTCTATCGTAAAATCAACGTTCCCCTATACCACTACTGTAACCATTCCCCAAACCGATAAGCCCGGCGAGGAGCACTCCGTAACCGCCATGGCCACCAGTTTCGACCAGGATTTTCGCAAAGACGGCAACAACGGGGCAAAGGTGAGCGAGGTGCGAATGGTATCGGCCAAACTGGAGTCGCGGGAGCCATCGGATTTTAATATCGGCAACCTTAGCTCGGTAAAGGTTTACATGGCCAAAGCTGATGGTACGGACGAGGTTTTGGTGGCCTCGCGCAATGACATTACCGCTGGTGTGGGCAATACCATGGTACTTGATATCGATAATTCATCTTTTTTAGACCAGCGCGTGCGCGAAGCCCAGGTAAAAATAAGGATGGTTTATAAACTGCGCAATGCTATCGGGGTTAGCCCCAGTTTGCATATTGTGCTGGCATTGGCGGCTTATCCTAATCGTTGAGGGGAGTTATTGGGTCTTAAGTCAAAAAATATCCGCGTGCAAAGTGCAGCGTCTTTCGGACTTCCGTTCTTTCCGACTTCCGGACTACTTCAAAAGTTTATTATCATTATCCGGGAATACAAGGATAGGCTCGTATTTCCGGGCCTCGTCAACTTCCATGTAGGCGTAGCTCATAATAATTACAATATCGCCAACCTGTGCAAGGCGGGCGGTTGCGCCGTTAAGGCAAATAGTGCCGGTGCCGCGTTCGCCGCGGATGGTGTAAGTTTCAAAGCGGGCGCCGTTGTTGTTATTTACGATCTGCACCTTCTAATTAGGTATAATATTAGCCGCATCCAGCAAATCCTCATCAATGGTAATGCTGCCCACATAGTTAAGTTCGGCCTGCGTTACCCTCACCCGGTGAAGCTTGGATTTTAATACTTCAATTATCATGGGTGCAAAGGTAGATAATTTTTGGTTCATGGTTCATGGTTGATAGTTCATAGCCGTTTTTTTGACAATGGGGTGGGGAAGTTCATAGTTGATGGTTCATAGTTCATAGCCGCTGCAATTGGCTTGTGGGCTTCTTCTTGACTCTTGGCTCCTGATTCTTGGCTCTTCTTCTCCATGATCTATAAACCATCAACCATGAACTAAAAAATATTTGGATATTAAAACTTAAATCACTTATCTTCGTTTCTACACAAAGCAAGACTATGTAGGCTATGGGCCCGTATAGTCTTGTTTGTTTTTTAAAAGAAAGCCATCGCGTCCTTCTTAAAACAAAGGGAGGGCGGTTTTTTTTGGCAACCGGTTAAACTAAATTATTAAAAATTAATTTGTGCGTTATGGCAGAGGTAGCATATTATACCAAAGAAGGTTTAGAAAATTTAAAGAAAGAATTACACGAGCTTAAAACCTCGGGTCGCACCAACATCAGCAAAGCCATTGCCGAGGCGCGCGACAAAGGCGACTTATCTGAAAACGCGGAATACGACGCCGCAAAAGAAGCACAGGGCCTGCACGAGGCCAAGATTTCAAAAATGGGCGAAATGCTGGCCAATGCCCGCCTGCTGGATGAATCGAAAATTGACACCACGAAGGTGCTGGCATTATCGATAGTAAAAATTAAAAACGTTAAAAATGGCGCTGTAATGAGCTACCAGCTGGTATCCGAAAACGAAGCCGACCTTAAATCGGGCAAAATATCGGTAGCTTCGCCAATAGCTAAAGGCCTGTTAGGAAAAAAAGTTGGCGAAACCACCGAAATTACCGTGCCGGCAGGTAAAATGGAATTTGAAATAATGGAAATAAGCCGTTAGTCCGAATCCCGATAGCTATCGGGACGGGAAAGTCCGGAAGACGCTGCACCTTGCAGGCACGGGGCCTTCCCAACTTTTCAACGTTACAACATTTCAACTTTACAACAAACGTAAAACATGACCCTCTTCTCAAAAATAGTATCAGGCGAAATACCGGCTTACAAAGTGGCCGAGACCATTGATTTTTTGGCGTTCCTGGATATTAACCCGCTGGCCCAAGGGCACGTGCTGGTGATACCCAAGGAAGAGGTTGATTACCTGTTCGATATGGACGACGCCCTGTATACCGAACTGCAGATATTTGCCAAAATAGTGGCCACCGGCTTAAAAAAGGCCATCCCCTGTAAAAAAGTTGGCGTTGCAGTTATCGGCCTCGAGGTACCGCATGCCCATATCCACCTCATCCCCATGAACCGGGTTGACGATATGAATTTCGCCCGCCCCAAACTTAGCTTTACCCCCGAACAACTGGAAGCCACTTCGCATAAAATAAGGGAAGCGCTGAAGGGGGAATGATGTGCGGATTTCTGATGTGCGGATGAGAGAATTTGAAGATTTAAAAATTTGATGATGTATTGATTTGAAGATGTGAGGAATTTTATCTGAAATGTGATTTATCGGATTTTAAGACGCACCTTATTCACCAGCAACATTCTTCAAAATCAGAAAAATCCATAAATCCGCTCAATCCCGGTTCAGACATTATGGCATTGCCTGCGGCCCGCGCTATCCGTTCATACTGCACAAGGCTTTAGCCGCGGCCTGCCCTGAGGCTCTCGAAGGGCCGGTATCCACTACTATCGCTAATGCAAAAAGCCATTATTTATTTTTTATGCCGGCGCACGTGTGCCTCTCTCCCGGGCCAACTTATTCAACACTTCACCGTCTTCTTCTTTTTACCAAGCGAGCCGCGTGCTTTTACCTTGTCAATATAGGTTATGGCATCCGGTATTTTACACGCTGTGCCGCTTGTATCAACGTATACAGGTCCAATTTTATTGGCAGCAGCTATGGCCTCGTCAACTAAAGGGAGGATATAACAGCCCACGTTCATCACAAAAATATTCATTCGGGCCTTTGTCCTGTTTGCCGACGTATGTATACTGTCAATAACCCTTTGCAGCAATGCGCGGTACGTAGTTAAATCCAGCTCGCTATCTGGCTTCAACGCTGCCAGGTTACCCAGGGTGGACCAGCCTGCAGCTGCTATATGGCCTTTATCGCTGTCAACCCACTCCAAACCCAGCTCAAACCCATAATTACTTTCGGCCGCTACCCAGGGCACGGTGTATTCGTTAATGTTGGCCGATAACGCCTGCTCAGCCCAGGTTTGCAGATCGGCTTTCGTCATTTTGCTATCGTCCGTAACCAGGCCGGCAAGGTACATGGCATCGGCGTTGCCTGTGGCATAAAGTTCTTTTGCCAAAGGGTAGTCTTTTTTTACCTTTTTCTGAATTGTTTTTAAATGCTCGATCTTAACGCCAAAAAAGGGCTCTTTTACGCCATGGTTTAAAAGAATTTTCTTGATGCTTTCGCTGCCTTGCGCCTGCAAATCAGCCATAATTTCGTCTACGGTCATTTTCAAAGGGATTAAATAATTGATTTAAAAATACTTAATTATTATCTCCGGCAAAGTATATTGCTCACTTCAGC
>JBDUDE010000112.1:0-3764 GCA_040003105.1 Mucilaginibacter sp.
TTGAAGTTTTGTTGCAGGCTCGTGCTAAATGTCCATCTGGGCGATCTGGGCAACGCGAAAAAGTACCTGCAGCATTCTTCGTAGTTGGATCAATGGCCGAAAAGAATATATCTATTCTCCGAAGGGAGTTTGAAGAAGGTTACGAAATTGGCAACCACACCTTTTTCCACCCGGATATTTCTACAGTTAGCATATCGCGGGTAAACCTTGAGCTAAATGCAACCCGTAAACTAATTGAATCGGTAACCGGCAGGAGTACCATATTATTTAGGCCGCCTTTTAATGCTGATGCTGAGCCGCAAACCCTGGCCGAAGTTATCCCGGTGGCTGAAAGCCGCAGGCAGAGTTATATCAACATTGGCGAGTCAATAGATCCATGGGACTGGCAGCCCGGCGTAACCGCCGACAGTATTATTGCCCGCACAATCAGGCAAAAAGATGCCGGCTCAATGCTGCTTTTGCATGATGCCGGTGGCGATACCCGCGAGGAGACTGTAAAGGCATTACCCGAGATCATTCATTTTTTTAAGAGTCACGGCTATAAGTTTACCACTATTGCGGATGTTTTAGGCAAAACCAAAGATGACCTGATGCCGCCAATAAAGGATGATGCGAACTCGGGTGTGGTGGGCACGTTTTATAACTTTCTAATCCAGTTTTATTTTTATGGCAATTGGTTTTTGCTTTACCTGTTTTTGTCGGCTATTTTCCTGGCGATTGGTCGCGTAGTACTCATTGGTATATTGGCGATTAGGCAATATAATGATGACAAGAAAGTAAACCGTACCGTTGCCGACCCAGAAAATTTGCCACCGGTAAGTATCATAGTACCCGGATATAATGAAGAAGTTACGGCAATTAAAACCATTCAAAGCCTGCTTAAAACGGAGTATAATATTTTTGAAATAATTTTTGTTGACGATGGTTCGAAGGATAAAACCTTTGAGCTTGTTAACAATGCCTATGGGCACCATCCATTGGTTAAGGTTTTAACAAAAACAAATGGCGGCAAGGCATCCGCCTTAAACTTCGGCATAAGCCATGCACAATACGATTTTGTGGTTTGTATTGATGCCGATACCCAGCTTAAAGATGATGCCGTTTATCATTTAATGACCTATTTCACCGATGACGAAATTGGCGCTGTTGCCGGTACCGTAAAAGTGGGTAACGAAAACAATATCATTACCCGCTGGCAATCTATCGAGTATATTACAGCTCAAAATATGGATCGCCGCGCCTTTGATTTGATTAACAGCATTACGGTTGTGCCAGGGGCCATCGGGGCCTTCCGCAAATCGGCCATATTTAAGGCCGGCGGCTTTACTTATGATACACTGGCCGAGGATTGCGACCTTACCATGCGTATACTAAAGCTGGGTTACATTGTAAAAAACTGCGCTGAAGCCATCGCCTATACCGAAGCCCCTGAAACACTTAACGGCTTGATGAAACAGCGTTTCCGCTGGAGTTTCGGCGTTATTCAAAGTTTCTGGAAAAATAAGGATGCATTATTCAACAAAAAATACAAGTTTTTTGGTATGCTGGGCATGCCTAATATTTTGGTATTCCAGATTGTGCTGCCACTTTTTTCGCCACTGGCCGATTTGATAATGATATTCGGGTTATTTAGTGATAAACCGGGGAAAATCCTGCTATTTTATGCAGCGTTTGTGGTGATTGACTTTATTGTAGCCATTATAGCGTTCTGGATGCAAAAGGAAGATTACAAGAAGCTGGTTTACATTATACCGCAACGTTTTATATGGCGCCAGCTGATGTATTACGTACTGTTTAAATCAATCCGTAAGGCCCTTAAAGGCGAATTGAGCGGCTGGGGTGCCTTGAAGCGCACGGGTAATGTGATTATTAAGAAGAAGGAAGCGGTGAGTAGTGATTAGAGGTTAGAGATTAGACAATAACCGCTGACTCCTGGTCTATTATCGCTGATTTCAATTATCTCTGTCATCAGTTGAATCAGCAATTACTTGCGATTAAAAATCAGCGGAATCAACGAAATCATAAAAATCAACGGTTCTTTTCTATCAAACACACCGCGTAGGCAACAACGCCTTCTTCTCTGCCGATAAAGCCTAATTGTTCATTTGTAGTAGCTTTTATAGAGATATCTTCAACGTCGATGCCTGCCGCTTTCGCAATATTAGCCTGCATTGCCGGTATGTGCGGATTAATTTTGGGCGCCTCAAGGCATACCATCGCATCAATGTTATTTATTTCCCAGCCTTTTTCGCGCAGCAACACCATTACATGCCGTAGCAGTACCAGGCTGCTGATGCCTTTCCAGCGCTGGTCTGTATTCGAGAAGTGGAAACCTATGTCGCGCAGGTTAGCAGCGCCTAATAATGCATCGCAAATGGCGTGTAACAAAACATCGGCATCAGAGTGCCCAAATGCTCCGGCATGGTGCTCTAAATTAACGCCTCCTAAAACAAAGGGATGCTGCTCTCTTAACTGGTGTACATCAAACCCAAATCCTACTTTTATCTTGGTCATTAATGCTTACGGGAATTTTTGTCGCCACCGAAACTGGCAGATAAGGTGAAACGTAAAGTATTAGCCAGGGGGCTGTTTTGCTGGCTTGCCGCCAGGTATGAAAAATCGAAGGTGTAGCTATCGTATTTTAAGCCTATGCCGGCAGTTAAATAATGGGCCCCGCCCTTATTGGCGTTTTGATAATAGTAACCCGCCCTTATTGCAAACAGTTGGTTGTACCAGTACTCAAAACCTGGCGAAATCGAAATTTCCTGCATTTCCTCTTTAAAGCCGCCCGGCGCATCGGCAAATGAACCGAAGATACCCGAAGGCACCGAAATGTTGTCCTCCTTGCCTGCAATAATTTTGCCATCTGAATCCCTTATGGGAGGCGTTGGCACCAACAACTTATTAAAATCAACCGTAAGTGTTATTTGGTTGTAGTCATCAAGATTTAAGGTATTGGCAAAGCCTATTTTTAAGTTAGCCGGCAAAAAATACTTGGGCCCCGCGTCGCTGTAGCTGATTTTTGAGCCAATATTGGAGATGTTGGTTCCAA
This sequence comes from Mucilaginibacter sp., assembly GCA_040003105.1. Taxonomy (GTDB): domain Bacteria; phylum Bacteroidota; class Bacteroidia; order Sphingobacteriales; family Sphingobacteriaceae; genus Mucilaginibacter. Next base: position 3,053 of record JBDUDE010000112.1, read on the forward strand.
AAGAAAATATACCATCGGTGCCAAATTCCTGCATCGGTTTATTGTAGTATAATGATACCCCTGCTGAAAGTGCATTGCCCGCCTTAGCCTGCTGCCCCGAACCTGTTGCGAAATATGCGTTTGAAAGGCTGGAATGTATAAAACCAACCGTTAAACCCAGTGAAAAATTCTCGCCAAACTTACGCGCAAACGAGCCGTTTAATGAAAATTCGCTTGGTGTATAAGTCCCCTGGTTGTTTTGATTGGGGTCGGTGAGCTGAATGCTTCCGTAATTAAAATATCTTAATGACGCTCCTATCGTATTGCGGTCATCAACCTTATGTGCATAACTTAAATAGGATAAACTGATGTCAGGAACCAATTGTCGCAGCCACGGACTGTATGACAAAGACACATTATCGTTATTTTCCAGGTACGCAAGTTTGGCCGGGTTCCAGAAGTTTGCATTCACATCCGGTGTAAGCGCAACACCTGCATCGCCCAAGGCGCCCGAGCGTGAATCGGGCGTAATATTTAGAAAAGGCACAGCTGTAGGTATGGCCGTTGCGTAATTTGAGCCATTGGAGCTTGTTTGCGAAAATGCCAATGCAGGCAGTAAAACCGAGACGCTGATTATAATGGCTTTGCTGTATAAAAACTTCATCTGTGAAATTTACCCTTACTTTTAAAGTAATAAATATATGCTAATTGATGCCTATTACGTACAAGTACG
>JBDUDE010000735.1:0-3760 GCA_040003105.1 Mucilaginibacter sp.
TTTCGCTTTCTGGAAGGAAAATTAACCGAAAAACCTGAAATTGATTTTCTGGAAGAAATTTAAGGAGCTAATACGTAACTCATTCCGTTCTTAAACTCTTTATAGGGTTAACAATAGCTGCTTTTATTGATTCATAACTAACCGTAAGCCAGGCAATGCTCAAAGCAGCCAGGGATGCCGTGAAAAATACTAACCAGCTAACATTTATATGATAGGCGAAACCGGCTAACCAGCTATTAACCGCATACCATGAAAGCGGCACCGCGATAATTATAGCGATCAGGATTAACCTGGTGAGGCCGGAGGATAACAAATAGACGAGGTTGAATACGGATGCACCTAATACTTTCCGCACGCCAATTTCTTTGGTACGCTGCTCGGCCATAAAAGCGGATAAACCATATAAACCCAGGCAGGATATAAAAATACCGAGCGCAGCAAAAAGATTAAAAATATTACCCATTTGCTGTTCCCCTTTATAAAGGTTCGCCAGGTCCTGGTCAAGGAAATCAAATTTGAAGGGGTAAGCCGGGTTAAGTTGCCGGCTTATTTTTGCTAAAGCCTGTATGGTAGTATTGGTTTTACCGGGCAGTGTTCTTATCACCGCAAAGCCACCTATCTTATTAAAAGGCATAACCAATGGCTCTATGGCTTGTTGAACCGGTTTAAAATTAAAGTCTTTTACAACGCCTACGATAGTGCCCTTGTTACCCCAAAGCGTTATTGGTTTACCTACTGCTGTACTGGCATTTAAGCCCATAATTCCCGCCATTTTTTCGTTAATCATGTAGTTATTTGAATCGGTTTTAAATGCCCTTGAAAAACTTCGGCCCGCCGCTAACTTCATCCTGAATGTATGAGTAAAATCCTCATTAACAGCCATTACCGGTATAGATATTTGCGAGTGTGGATCTTTTCCATCCCAGTTAACACTAACAGTCCAGCCCAAAAGTTTGGTGGGCAGGTCAGTAATTATAGTAAAATCGCTGGTTAGCGGGTTTTGTTTTAACTCGTTTTTAAAAGCCTGTTGCTTGTTCCAGATATCGCCGGTCATCGGTATATATAAAAGATTGGCCTTCTCAAAGCCGGGATTGCGATCTTTGATGAATTTAAGCTGGTTGTAGATAACCACGGTACCCACCAGTAATATGATGGAGACCATGAATTGGATTACCACTAAAGTATTCCGGAACAGTAAATTGCCGCCCATTGATTTTACATTACCCTTGAGCACTTTAACCGGGTTAAAGCCGGAAAGAAATAGCGCCGGATAGCTGCCGGAGATGAGCCCGGTTAACAAAGCAATGCCAAAAAGACTTAACCAAAGCCGCGCGTCCGACACATCGATGCTGAGTTTTCTGCTGGCCAGTTCATTAAATACCGGCAGGAATAAACTGACGATCACTATTGCAAGTAACAAGGACAGAAAGGATATGAATACAGACTCACTTAAAAACTGGAGTATCAGTTGCCCACGCACAGCGCCTGCCACTTTGCGTAAGCCAATTTCTTTTGCCCTCCTGGCTGAACGCGCGGTAGCAAGGTTCATAAAATTTATACAGGCTACTACAAGAATCAAAATCGCGATAATAAAAAAGATGTTTACGTATTGCGCGTTCCCGTGCCCTGGCAAATCCCCCAGCCTTTCGGGTGCCAGGTGGATTTTGGTTAAGGGCTGCAAATGGAACAAGGCCTTGGTTCCGGGGCTATGCTTTTGAAAGATCTGGTCAATTTGTTTTTCCAGCCTTAATAAATTGGGCGCAGAAGGGTCGAAACTTTTATCTAATTGAACATAGTCAAAAAGATTGAAATTGTCCCATGTATTATTTTTCAAATCGTCAAACGTTTTGGCCAGGGAGGCCATTGGTAAAATGAAGTCAAATTGCAGGTCTGAGTTAGCAGGAATATTGGCTAAAACGCCCGTCACTACCACGTTTTCCTGGTTATCTTTTCGTATCACCTTGCCAATAGGGTCTTCGTTTCCGAAGTATTTTGTTGCCATTTCCTGTGTTACTAAAACGGCATCTACCTGCTTTAATGCTGTGGCGCGGTCCCCCTTCACCAACGGATAGGAAAACACATCCATGAAACTTGCGTCGGCATAAAACACACGTTTTTCGTCAAATTTTTTATTGCCCGTTTCCAGCAGGGTAGCAGTACTTTGGCCTAAACGAACTGCGTTTTTAATAACCGGCAGCTCGGCCTTCAACCCACCAGGCATGCCTGCAGAGTTTGCCGCGCTTTTTGAATCACCAAAATCGCAGGCGATACGATAGATCTGGCCGGCATTTTTATGGAACTTGTCGTAGCTTAATTCATTTTGTACCCAAAGCAAGATCAGGATACTCGATGCCAATCCTATTGCTAAACCTGTTATGTTTATAATGGAATAGGCTTTATCCTTGGTTATATTCCTGTAGGCCAGTTTAAAATATGTATTGAACATAGGTATGCTTTTTTGAATGGGTAGTTAAATTTACAAAGTACGACCTTAATGCCATGATGCTGTTTAAAACCCGTGCCAATAATTTAACTGATTGACAATTAAATATTTACATAATTTTAGTGAATAATTCCGTTCGAAAACGTTACAACCGCTGTGCGGTTTTATCAGTTGTGCCACTGTCTGAGTTTTTTAAATGCAAAAGCCTAACTGCTATCGCGAGGGCTTGCATTTCAGTGGAGCCGCAGGTGTTTGTAGGCATATCCAAGTCAGATTGCATGTTGCTAAATTTCCATTTTTAAAGTTCCTTTACATACATCGCTTTCACGTCTACAACCGTATGTCGCTGCTTCCCGTGGCAAAGCTGGAGGCCAATATTGCCGTCTAAAAAACCTGCATCATGCACAATGTCGATAGTTTTAACGCCATTAAGCCATGCCTGTATGTGGTGGCCTTTTGCGATAATGTAATAGTGGTTCCACTCATTAGCTTTTACCAGTTTGGCAGCTAGTGAATCGGGGTATTTTTGAACCATTTCTGCGCGGCGCTCTTCCCAAAGCGAACCCCAGTAACCTTTACCCATGTCTATCTGGTAGCCGGGTACAATATCGAAACTGGCTGGGTGTACCCGGATACAAACGCCCGAGTTTGCTTCTTCGTTACCCGTCATTTTAATCAGCACGTTTAGTTCAAAATCCTTGTAGACTTTTTTGGTATAGGCATAGTGATGCTGATCCTGCCCTTTAGTTTCACCATGCAGCGCACCATTGTTCAGCTGCCAGTATGCAGCTTCGGCATTCCATAGCGTAGTATCCAGCAAATTTATCCAGCCTTTGCCCGCAGGTTTATCGTTACGGAACTTACCTGCAGCCGGCATAGTTATTTTAAAAGAGTTATCCTTCTGGGCGGAAGCCGTAGTATAAAGGGCAGCGGTAAAAAAACTTATTGCACACAGTTTTACAAGGCCAGTTTTGATTGATTTATACATATTAAGATTTGAATTGGTTTACGGTTTATTTTATATGAGTAAAATTACCCTTTTTAGCGGTTTTTGCAACAGCTGCCCTAATCCATACCTTTTATCAGCACTAAAAAATTAATAAAACTCCACAAGTTGAGCCTAAATGATAAAAGCCCATCCGCTTTCAGCAAACAGGCTCTTATCATTTAAAGTGGAGGCGGAGGGATAGAGGTGAACCATTGCAAGAAGAAACGAGCGAATTTGATGTGTTTTATTTCTACTTAAAAGAATTGTTGGATGCGGTTGATGAAATGGAAAAATTCCAGCGCACGGACTTGTAGTTAGTACTAAAGTTA
>JBDUDE010000624.1:0-3759 GCA_040003105.1 Mucilaginibacter sp.
AGGGCAAAACAGAAGTGATAGTTGAAACCGGCATAGTAAAAGTAAATGAGGGCGGCAAACAGGTGTTGCTGCACCCCGGCCAAAAAGTTATAACCGGCCAGGCCGGCCTGGTGGTACAGGAAACGCGTGGCAGCCTGTATAATTATTACATTACCAAAGCCCTTATTTGCGACCGTACCCCTTTGTATGAGCTGGTTGATAAGCTTAACCAGGTTTACGGCAGCAACATTAAAATAGCAAACAGCCAACTGCACGATTTACCTATAACAACCACTTTTAAAGGCCAAACCCTGCCACAGGTGCTAAATATCGTTGCCCAAACCTTCAAAATAAAAATTGAAAACAAGGGCAGCCAGATTCTCTTAAAATAACCGGATGCAACCGAAATATTCAGCTGTTAAAGTATTGCTTTTGTTGCTGTTGGGTACTGTTTTAGTTCCCGGCCTGGCCCAACCTGTGCTAAACCGCAACATCACCATGAATGTGAACGACCAGCCGCTGGGCAACGTTTTGCATATAATGGAAGATAAAGGCAAATTTAACTTTTCGTATAACAGCAACCTTATCCGGCAGGATAGCCTGGTTAATATTCATGTAGCCAACCAAACGGTTAAAGATGCGCTCGATAAATTGCTGAATAACCGCTTTGAATACCGGGAGGCCGAAAACTTTGTGATATTGCGTTATGCACCTTACCAGCTGGCCATGACGACCGATAAATTTACGAACGATGAACAAAGCTGTATAATAACCGGGTTTGTGGCTAATGAACGGAATGGCCAAAAACTTCAAAATGCAAGCGTATACTGCCGCCGCCCGATAGCATCAGCACTTACTGATGCGGATGGCCACTTCGAAATAAAAATTAAAAATGAAAACCAGCCGGTTATATTAACGGTAAGCAAGGAAAACTATAAAGATACTTCGGTAACTTTTTTGTCAGACGTAAAAGTCATCGAAAATAAGAATGGCAGTAACAGCAGCAACGGCGACTATCGTTACTTACCCGGAGATTTGTCGGGTGTTGAAAAAACCGGGGTGGGTAAATTATTTATTTCAGCCAAGCAGCAAATACAATCATTAAACCTGGGCGGGTTGATTACCAAAGCGCCTTTCCAGGCATCGCTGGTGCCGGGACTGAGCACACACGGCTCGTTTAGCGGGCAGGTGGTTAATGCCGTTTCGCTAAACATTGCAGGGGGATATAACGCGGGAGTTAACGGGGTTGAACTCGGCTTATTTAACCTCGATAAAAGTGATGTAAAATCGTTCCAATTGGGAATTTTGTTTAACGTGGTAGGCGGCTCGGTAAAAGGAATACAAATCGGCGGCGCATTTAACCAGGTTTTAAAAGATGTTAACGGGATTCAAGCCGCCGTTGGCTTTAACAATGTGGAAGGAGATGTTAGCGGCGTGCAATGGGCCGCAGGTCTTAACCTTGCCAGGAAACTAAATGGGGTACAATTCGCGATACTCAACATTGCCTCGGGCGATGCGAAGGGCCTGCAAATTGCACCCATGAATATCGCCTCGGGCAAGTTCTCAGGCATTCAGCTTGGCGGCTTATTTAATTACGCTAAGGACTTGCGGGGAATGCAGATAGGATTGATAAACGCTTCGGATAATTCGTCAGGGGTGAGCATTGGCCTTTTAAATTTTGTGCAAAACGGGTACCATGCGGTCGGTATCTACAGCAACGAAACAACTGATGCTAACCTCGTCTATAAATCCGGCACGCATTCGTTTTATAACATCATCCTGGCAGGTGCCAATCTTGGCAAAAACAACAAGCAATATGCTTACGGTTTAGGTTATGGCAACGAGCTGCCGATATTTAAGTTCCTGGCATTAAACACCGAAGCCACCGCCAGGTATCTTTACCAGGGTAACGGCCGCTACCTGAACGTGCTTTACCGGCTTGATGAAACCTTAAATGTCAAGTTTAGCCACTCGTTTAGCATACAGGCAGGCCCATCGCTAAATTTCTACTACAACCAACAAAAGAACCCGGTTGCGGGGTACAACTTTGTGCTGAACGAACCAAATCACCACCAAACAAACAATCCAAAATATACCCGCTGGATGGGCTGGACAGTGGGGATAAATTTTTTCTAATTTTACTTCAACGCGGCAAGGGCAATCTCCGCCATATCTTCCAACGCCTTCCTGTCAGTTCCGGAGCGTGCGGCCACCTTTATTGCAGTAATATTGCCAAAAACGAACCGGGCAAAAGCGCGGGCATCTGTCTTTGATGAAAATTGGTCATCCTTTTGGCCCTTCTCAATTATTTTGGTAAGGGCATCTTCTACGCTTTTGTTGTTTTTGTTAACGATGTCGCCTATCTCTTCGTCTATTCCTGCAAGCTCAACGGCCGTATTTACCATAAAGCAACCTTTTAAAAGGCGGTCGTTTACGCTTTCCTCAATCAATCCGGCAAATATTTGTTTCAGTGCCTTCTTTGCATTTTCGGCCTTTGCAAGCGTGGCTATCATTGCATTGGTTTGCTTTAGCTGGTAGTGTATTAATGATTTCTTAAACAGCGTCCGCTTATCGGTATAGGCATTATAAAGGCTGGAGCGGTTTATGCCCAACCCATCAACCAGGTCCTGCGCCGATGTGGCGTTATAACCTTTCTGCCAAAACAGATTTACTGCTTTTTCAAGCAGCTCGTCTTCATCAAATTCTTTTTTGCGTGGCATGGTGCTATTATAATTATATAAACACGCTTATTTGAAACAGTGGTTTCAAATAAGCGTAAAAAATATTAATAAGTTACGGCATTTACGGTTAAACCGCCGTCAACTGTAATTTCGGTGCCAGTGATAAATGAGGCGTCGTCTGATGCCAGGAACCTTACCACGTTAGCTATTTCTTCCGGTTGTGCAAAGCGCTTTAACAGGATACGTTCGCCAAGTACGGTACCAAATCCGTTTACCTCGGCTTCGGTTAAGCCAAGTTTACCATACAACGGCGTTGCAACCGGTCCAGGCGAAACGGCGTTAACACGTATTTTCCTTGGGGCAAGCTCTGTAGCCAATACCCTGTTTAATGATATGATGGCCGCTTTGCTGGCTGAATACACGCCGCTGTTAGGCGCACCCAAAACGGCATTAACCGAAGTGTTAAATATCACCGAGGCGCCATCATTTAGGATAGGGATGAATTTTTGAACAGTAAAATACACGCCTTTTACGTTTGAATCGATAATGGCATCAAAATGAGCTTCGGTAGCGGTTTCAACCGGGGCGAAGTTGGCCACGCCGGCGTTCAGGAATAATACGTCTACCTTACCGAATTTACTTTTAACTTCGGCAACCAGGTTATCAATTTGTTCTATTTTGCTTTGGTCAGATATGATACCTGTTGCGCCAAGCTCGGCTGCTGCTTTTTCAAGCGATTCCTGATTACGACCAGTGATTACCACTTTTGCGCCCTGGGCCACAAATTCTTTTGCTGATGCGTAGCCTATGCCGCTGTTACCACCTGTAACTACGACCACTTTGTTTGTTAAATTTATCATTTTATTTTTTGTGCGATTTTTATTTTAGAACAATCGTTTCAATATTGTCAACTATCTTATTTTTAATTAACAGTACAAATATAAATATATTGAAACGATTGTTTCAATATAAAATTTTGATTTTACTGTTGGATGACGAATGAAGGAATTTACACAGGGAGGGTGTAGAGACGCGATGCTTTGCGTCTCTACAGGTTTTTATTCATTACTCAAGGTAGAAAACCTGTTCCAGCGGCACA
>JBDUDE010000435.1:0-12713 GCA_040003105.1 Mucilaginibacter sp.
GCGCTTTATCAAACAGTATCCTTATCGCCTTTTTTCCTTCGGCGCCCAAATCTACGGAATACTTATTTACATACAGCTCAATGTGCTTGTACATCACTTCTTCGCTCATTTCCTGGGCGTGTGAACGGATAAATTCCAGCCCCGATTTTGGGTTCTCAAAAGCAAACTCCACCGAGCGGCGTATAACCCGGTTTATTTTATGCTGAACCTCCAGCGGCAAGCGCCGGTTGGCTACAATACCGCCGAGCGGAATGGCACAACCGGTTTGTTTTTCCCAGTAATCACCAAGGTCGATGATTTTTTTGAGGCCCTTATCCTGGTAAGTAAAGCGATTTTCGTGAATAATAAGGCCAACATCCACACTGCCCTCCAATACGGCATCTTCAATATCCGAAAATACCAGTTCGACTTTGTTGGTGGCGTTTGGAAAAGCTGTGCCCAATAAAAAATTCGCGGTAGTGTATTTCCCGGGGATGCCGATTTTTAGATTTGAGACGGGAGATTTGAGATTTGAGATAAGTGCATCAGGGTCATCCTTACAAATCAGCAGCGGACCTACTCCAAATCCCAGTGCGCTGCCCGCATCCAGCAAAACATATTTATCGGTTACATAAGCAAAGGCATGATAACTCAGCTTGGTAATATCCAGCTCGCCGCGCATGGCTTTCTGGTTAAGGGTTTCCACGTCATCATAAAACACATCGAAGTCAAGTCCTTCGGTGTCAATCTTATGATGTATCATGGCATCAAAAATAAAGGTATCGTTTGGGCAGGGCGAAAAGCCGAGAGTTAGTTTCATTTGTCTTTAATTAAAAAATCTGTCATTTCGAACGATAGTGAGAAAACTTACACGCTTTAATTGTCCGCTTACTGAGCACATGTACAAGATTTCTCGCTCGTTCCTCGCATCGAAATGACAATGCCTGGGTCAAGCATACAGTTTCAAAAACTCAACTGCAAAGGTATTCAGATTTTTTATGGCCAACCCTATGTTCCAGGCATCGCGGTTGCGCTTTTCAACATAATTTGACACAGCCCTGATTTGCAGGCAGGGCACATTAAACTGTTTACAGGCATAAAAAAACGCGGCCCCTTCCATACTCTCAATTTGCGGGCTCAGCCTTTCAGCTACTTTTTTTATTGAAGCCTCATTACCATGCACCGTATTTACCGTAATGGCTGTTGCTTGTTTCAGGTTGAACGTATTAAACAGGTTATACAAGTCAGCCAGTTTTTTTGAGGGATAAAACGTCGCTTCGCCAAAGCCCATTTCGGCAATCGGCAAAAAGTTAAGGTCATCTTCGGCACCAAGCTCGGCAAAGGTATCGTCGGTTATTTCTACCACATCGCCCAGCGCAATGCTGCGGTCAAAGCTGCCGGCTATGCCCAGGTTAACCACCAAATCGTATGTATTGGCTGATAAGTGCCGACCCAGCGCAAAAGCCGTAGCTACCATACCCACACCGGTTACCAATACTTCATAGTCAAAAGTCTTGAGTCCTGAGTCTTGAACCTCGCTCACAAACTCTTGACTCTTGATTCTTGACTCTTGATTCTTACTTCCGACTTCGGACTTCAGACTTCCGACTTCCTCTTCTGTAGCGACAACCAAAAGTATCCGCATATTATTGCATTTTTTTGACGGCTAAGTTAAAACATAACGCCTGATTTTGTTTTGTATATTTGCACCATTATTTGTTATGATGATACATATTACGCGCAAAGAACATTTCAACGCGGCACACCGGATGTACCGCGAGGAATGGAGCGAAGAGAAAAATGCTGAAGTATTCGGCAAATGTGCAAACCCGAATTGGCATGGCCACAATTACAACCTGTTTGTTACCGTTAAAGGCGAAGTTACCCACGCCACTGGTTACCTTATCGACCTGAAAGAGCTTAAAATAATTATTAACGATTATGTAATTGAAAAGCTCGACCATAAAAACATTAACAAAGACGTTCCTTTTATGGCCGGCAAAATGGCATCGACTGAACTGCTTTGCATCGAGATTTTTAACCAGCTTAAAGCGCCGATTGAAGCCTACCCGGGCGTGTTCTTACATTCGGTTAAATTATACGAAACTGAAAATAACAGCGCCGAGTATTTTGGCGGCTAATCCTTTAAAATGAATAGCAACAACCATATCCCCGACAGGGACGAAGATATTGACGGCTACGTAAAAATTGACCGTTACAACCCTGATTTGATTCAGAGCCTATCGGGGCATTATCACGAGGTTTTAAAACAAATTGGCGAAAAGCCCGAGCGCGAAGGTTTATTAAAGACCCCCGAGCGTGTAGCCAAGGCCCTGTTATACCTAACCCAGGGTTACGACCTGGATGCCAAAGAGATATTAAACTCTGCCATGTTTAAGGAAGAGTACAGCCAGATGGTGATAGTAAAAGATATTGAAGTATACTCGATGTGCGAACACCACATGCTGCCGTTCTTCGGCAAAGCGCACGTAGCCTACATACCAAACGGACACGTTGTTGGCCTGAGTAAAATACCACGCGTAGTTGATGTTTTTGCCAGGCGCCTGCAGGTACAGGAGCGGTTAACCAACGAAATCCGCGATTGCATTCAGGATACCCTTAACCCCTGGGGCGTAGGCATTGTAATTGAATGCCGCCACCTTTGCATGAGCATGCGCGGCGTACAAAAGCAAAACTCGGTAACCACCACATCGGCATTTACCGGCGAGTTTTTAAAGGAGAAGACCAGGACGGAATTTTTAAATTTGATATCAGCAAAACTGGGGTAGTTCATTCGCTCACTGGTTCATTAGTTCATTGGTATCAAACGGGCTATTAACCAGCGTCCATAACGAACTCTGCACCAATGAACTAATGAACCAGTGAACCAATCAACTAAACAATGAAAGCATACATCTTCCCGGGACAAGGCGCCCAGTTTGTAGGAATGGGTAAAGACCTTTACGAAAAATCTGAAAAGGCCAAAGCAATGTTCGAGCAGGCCAACGAAATACTTGGCTTCCGCATTACCGATCTGATGTTTGAAGGTACCGAAGAGGACCTTAAGCAAACCAATGTAACCCAGCCCGCCATATTTTTGCACTCAGTTATTTTAGCCAATGTTTTGGGCGATGACTTTAAACCAGAGATGGCTGCGGGTCATTCACTTGGCGAGTTTTCGGCACTGGTTGCCTGTGGCTCATTATCGTTCGAAGATGGCTTGCGCCTGGTAGCTGCACGTGCCAATGCCATGCAAAAAGCTTGCTTGCTACAGCCATCAACCATGGCGGCGATTATCGGTTTGGACGATTTTACCGTAGAGGATATTTGCCACCGCATAAGCGATGTTGTGGTTCCTGCAAATTACAACTGCCCCGGCCAGCTGGTAATATCGGGCACTATTGCCGGTGTTGATAAAGCCTGTGAGCTAATGACCGAAGCCGGCGCTAAAAGGGCGCTAAAGCTTAATGTCGGTGGCGCTTTCCACTCCCCATTAATGGAAGCAGCGAAAATTGAGCTGGAACATGCTATCGTTAATACCGAAGTTAAAGAACCTATTTGCCCCATCTACCAAAATATAGATGCCAAACCGTATACCGACCCGGCACAAATAAAACATAACCTGATAGCCCAGCTTACCGGCCCTGTGCGCTGGACGCAAACTGTTAAACACATGATGGAAGACGGCGCCACCTCATTTACCGAAGTTGGGCCGGGCAGCGTGCTGCAGGGCCTGGTTAAAAAAGTTGATCGCCATATGCCCACCGAAAGCGCTGTTGTAGAGTAGTCCGAAGTCTTGAGTCACTTTTGCTGCGACTAATGACTCAAGACTTAAAACTAAAGACTTCTTTTTTCGTTACATTTGGTATCACTACAGATAAATTAATTGGCCACCTCGGGGAAAATACGTTTAATGCTGGCCTTGTTATGTGCCAGCTTGCTTTTAACGGCAGTGATTGTCCGTAGCACGTATACCCCTGTAACCAACCTCGATCAAACCGCCAAATTGCTTGAGCATAACCTGCGGCAAAAAGAAAGTGATGTTAATGCCTTTATTAATAACAAAAGCAATTATAACGGATTAAAAACGCTGGAGAAAAAACCTCAGCTTTCGCTGAACCTTATAAAAAAATTTACCACCGATAAAAGCATCTGGTTTATTACGTTAACCAATAACCGCCTCAGCTTTTGGAGCGGTATAAAAGTAATACCCGACCGGCCCGAAACTATTAAGGATGGTTATAGCTTTCGCCACGAAGCCAACGGCCATTATGAAGTAATAAAAAAGAGCGAGGGCAATTTTTCGGTGCTGTTTTTTATCCCGGTTAAATTAGACTACAAGTTCCAGAACGAATACCTGCAAAACACATTTGCTGTTGATTTATTGAAAGACAACAATATTGAATTAGCTGATTTTACCATTAAAAACGCCTACGATGTGCACAGCACTAACGGCACTTATTTATTTTCGGTAAAGCTAAAACCGGGCGAGGCTAGCCATTCGTTTTTTTACTACGAAATAACTATATGGCTGTTAACCCTGTTTTGTTTTTGCGTATTAATAAACAATATATGTAATTATATAGCGACCAAAGGTTATTTAATTATCAGCTTAATAACGATGGCGGTATTTATTGTGCTGCTGCGATGGGTAAATCTTTACTTTGGCTTGCCCGAGTTTAGCTACAAGGCCGACATTTTTAGTCCAACGTTATATGCATCAAGTTCGGCTTATCCCTCACTGGGCGATTTGTGTCTCAACATACTCTTAATTTGCTGGTTTGTTAGCTTTCTGTATACCAGGCGGCGTGTGCTGCTAAAAGGCAGCCGGGGCAAGGCAGTAAGCTACGTTATTTTAATAAGCGGCACGATAATACTGCTGGCGGTTGCCACGCTGTTGTTAAATATTTTTAGCGGCCTGGTAATAAATTCGCGTATCAACTTTGATGTCAGCAACGTGCTAAACCTATCATTTTTCAGCGTATTGGGCCTGGTTATGCTTTGCTTTAGCTTCCTGGTTTTTTATTTACTGATTGAAGTTTTTTTAACAGTTGCAGGCCGGATCCTTGTTTCCAATTTAGGCAAAGCCATTGTGGTGCTTTCAGGAATGGCTTTGGCAACAGCAATTGATGCTTACTACCAGGGCTTTAGCCTGTTTTATATTTTATGGGCGATATTGATTTTTGCAAGGGCCTATACCTACAGGCACCATAACGGGAGGCTCAACGCCATCTCACTGTCGTTTATAATTTTGATATGCTCGCTGGTATCGGCCATAAAGCTCAATTATTTTGAGTCGATAAAAGAAAAGGAAACACGTAAACATTTTATTCAAAAATTAGAGGCCCCCACTGATGCAAATGCCGATTTCACATTCAAAAAAGTTGAACTCCAAATTATTGCCGACCCATCCATAATTGAGTATTTTACCGATAGCATTCATAACTCAAACTACATTAAAACCCGGCTGCAAAAACTATATTTTAACGGCACCATGTCGGTTTATGATTTTACCGTTCATGAATTTGACGACCAGGACCGGCCGCTTTCTGCTGATAAGACGTATTTACTGAATGTATTTAAAGACATGGTGCAATACAGCTCGATAAAGGTATCGGGCTATTTTTACAGGGAAAATGAATCGTTCGGATTTCAAAATTACTTTGCAATACTGCCCATCGTTAAAAACAATAAAAAGTTGGGGACTATTGTAGTTTACCTAAAGTCGAAACCGCAGCAAACGGCCATTTCGTTTCCGGATTTGCTTGTAGATGGGCACAGCAACGGCGATAACGAGTTTAAAAACTACTCATATGCATTTTACAGCGATAATAAATTGGTTACCCAAAGCGGCACCTATGTTTATGATATTGAAAATACCGAGTTTAACGGCCCGGTAAAACAATACGAAACCAAAACAACCCGCGGTAACAAAGCGCAGTGGTACCTGTACTTTACAAACTATAATCACTTAATTTATAAACCAAGCGAGCGATACTTAATTGTGGTTAGTAAGGAGCAAAACTTGCTTTTCATCGCCATTACTTCAGTTACTTTCTTCTTTGTAATATTCCTTTTGTTCAGCGTTTTAATATTATTAGCAGGCTGGTTGTGGATCAGGATAAAAATATTTAATGTAAAAAATAACCGCATAGGCTGGGCGTTCAAAATAAATTTCGACCTGGTGCTTTATAAAACCCGCATACAATTTTCAATGATATTTGCGGTAGTTGCCACCTTGATAGCGGTAGGCTTTATTACATTTTTTTCGATAAGCACCCAATATCAAACCCAGCAGGATAAGGCAATACGCGAAAAAATAACACGTATTGCAACTGCGTTTGAAAACAACCTCAGCAAATATTTATCAGGAGTTAACGAAGAAACACAGGTTAGTTTTAACGATTTTGCCAATACCTATGGCGCCGATCTTACCCTGTTTGACCCTAATGGGGTTGAACTAATTAACACTCAGCCCAAAATTTACGAGTTTGGCCTGCAGGCCCGCCGTATGAATGCTAAGGCATTTGTAAACCTGGGCAAGCGGCACAAATCAGAATTTTTGAATGATGAGGTTATAGGCCGGTTAAACTATAAAGCCGCTTATGTACCCATACGCAACGCCAACGAAACTGTAGCCTATTTACAGTTACCGTATTTTGGTAACGAGGCCGAATATAATGAGCGGATAGGTGCATTGCTAAATATTATGATAAATGTTTACGCATTAATTTTTATAGCGATAGGGTTGTTTGCGGTAATTATTGCCCGCCAAATAACCGCACCCCTTAGTTTCATACAGGATACACTGAGTAAAACAACTTATGGTAAAAAGAACGAACCCATACACTGGGACCGTAACGACGAGATTGGCGCATTGGTGAAGGAATACAACAAAATGATTGCCGAGATTGAAAATAGTGCGCAAAGGCTGGCCCAAAGCGAAAGGGAAAGCGCCTGGCGCGAAATGGCAAAGCAGGTTGCCCACGAAATTAAAAACCCGCTAACGCCTTTAAAACTTGGCTTGCAACTGCTTGATAAATCGTGGAAAGACAAGGACCCAAAGTTTGACCAGAAATTTGAACGCTTCAGCAAATCATTTGTTGAGCAGATAGAAAGCCTTTCGAATATTGCCTCGGAGTTTTCGGCCTTTGCCAAGATGCCCGATACCCGCTTAGAAAGATTAAACATTTTTGAAATTTTAACGCAGGCAGTTACCATTTTTAAGCAAATGGATAACGTAAAAATTATTTACCTGGCCCCCGAAATACCTTTTATAATAAGCGCCGACCGCGACCAGCTACTGCGTTGCTTTAATAATTTATTGAAAAATGCTATTGAGGCCGCTCCTACCGACAGGGTAGCAATAATTGAAATAAGCCAAATGATAACGCATAAAAATATTTTGCTTACCATAAAGGATAATGGCAACGGTATACCCGAAAACGTGCGCGAAAAAATATTTGAGCCAAACTTCACCACCAAAAGCTCGGGAACGGGGCTGGGGCTTGCCTTTGTTAAAAACTCCATCGAAAACGCCGGCGGCAAAGTTTGGTTCGAAACAGAGATAGGCCAGGGAACTACATTTTATTTCAGTTTGCCTGCAGCGACGGCATAAAGATAGCCAGTCAAGAGGTCAAAAAATTAAGAGGAGACCGAAACGAAAACCGGATCCAAGGCATCCCCGATACCTATTGCAGCTTCTTTCTGACTTTGCGGACTTTCCGACTTTCGGACTTCCTTCAATTATTATCCACTTCCACTTTCTTTTTATAAGCTACCCACACATAAAATGGCAACCCGGCCATCAGGCATAAAAAGCCGTAATACACCGTATCCGGGCCTGAACCTGCAATGGCCCAAATAGAATAGCAAAAAGCCATAACCCCTACTAATAAGCCAACAAACAGCCCCCCCTTGTAAAGGTGTTTGGTTTGCAAACGTACTATCAAAAAAGCCGCCGAACAAAAAAGATAAGGCACCAGCGTGGTAAAAGTCGACAGCAGTATTAAAATCTTAAATTGCTCCACCAAACCTTTGGTGTAGTTCATCAGCATAAATAACGATACAAACGTGCTGCTCACCATTATACCCACAAATGGTGCACCCTTTTTATTTTGCATTGCAAATATTGCCGGGAACAGTTTATCCTTTGCTATCGCATACGGCAGCTTGCCCTGTATCAGCGTCCACCCGTTAAGTGCGCCGAATGCAGCAACAGCCATACCAGCCGCCGCCCAGTAGCGGGCGTTGTTGCCGAACATTATAGCCGCGGCATCGGCATACGGCGTTGGCGACCTGGCCAGCGTAGCCGCCGGGATTATGCCCATAATACTTATACTGCCCAGTAAATAAACTACGGTACAAATCAGCAGGCCCAGCATAGTTGCGCGCCCGATGGTTTTTCCGGGGTTCTCCACGCTATCGGCGGGTATAGTAGCACATTCAATCCCCACAAATGAAAACAGCGCTATGGTGGCCGATTTATTGATAACATCATAAACCGAATCGCCGCTGATGTTAAACGGGTGAAAATTTTCCATCCTGATAAAAAACAGCCCGCCAACCGAGATTACTATCAATGGCGTCAATTTCAGGATAGTTGTTACCAACTGCATTTTGCCCGATGCCGCAACACCACGCATATTTATCCAGGCCAAAAACCATATTGCCACCAGCCCGGTTGACACCGCCAAAACCGGGTTTTTAGTAAGTACCGGAAAAAACGTGCTCATAGCACTAACAAACGAAATGGTTATAGCGGCATTAGCAGTAATAATCGAAATATAATATCCCCAGGCAATCATAAAGCCGGCAAAATCGCCGAAGCCGTAATGGGTATAAGCGTAAGGGCCGCCAACGCTTTTGGGTATCATCTCGCTCAACCTGCTAAATACCCGCGCAACAAAAAAAGCGCCAATGGCCGAGAACAGCCACCCCAGTAAGCTTATGCTGCCAAACGACGCCATTGCCGCCGGCACCAGGAAAACCCCCGACCCTATCATACTGCCAACTACCAGCGAGGTGCTTGTCCAGATACCTAATTTTTTTGATGCGCCGGCCATATACTGTAATTGGTTTTGTACGTTTAAGTGCAGGTAAAGTAATTTTTAAATATATCGATATAGTTGGGATTTACGAAGTTTTGGAAACGACATCCCGGGGTTGAGGAAAAATATCCAAAGCCCCAAAGGGGCGCAATTCATCAGCACAGGTCGCAGCCGGTGCGAAAAGAGCCGAAGTGTGAACATGTTGATTTTTTCCAATTCTTTCATTTATCGAAAATTATTTACCTTTACCCGATTAATTTAAACTTGGGACAAAAGATTAAATGAGAATAACCCTTCTTATAATTTGCTGCTTATTTAGCTTTTCCGCATCTGCGCAGTGGTATAAATTAGATTTTAAAAAACATGTGCGCTACCCCGAAATTGAGCGGACTAATATCAATTCTGTTTCCCGCATAAATATTAAACCGGTTTTAAAACCCGTTAAAATTCAAAGAATTATACTTAGCCGCAGTGCGTATAGCCTCGAGGCTGCCGAAAACATGGTAATGCGCGATGCCCAGCACAACATGCGTTTCAGGGTGTATAACGATGCCAGCTATAACTTTAGCGAACTCGCCAAACTTTATATCCAGCAAAACCGCTATTCCGAAGCCAAATGGTATTTGCTGCAAAGCAATATCATATCGCGCCAGCAGAATGACGACAAGCACACTATTGACAATCTGATAGCGCTGGCCATGATAAAATCAGATCTTGGCGACTACAACCAGGCACAGGAAGACCTTACCGAGGCCCGCGGCATGGCCGCCCTGCGTGGCTTTACCACCGACGTAGCAACCATCGAAAAAAAGATGACCTACATCAAGCTCAATAAAAACAATGCCCCAAAAACCGATGTGCGTTACGCCGAAAACGCGTTGATCAACGCAAAGGCAGAATAAGCGTGTGCGAATCTCACCTTTTTAAGCGGGCAAATCTTTCTATGGCAGTTAATGCGCCTCTTCAATTTGCTGCTACACAATAAATTTGTAACATTACCGTAAAATGTATGTGTATTTTGTAAAAACAATACAAACATTATTGTAATATTGTTATTCATTAATAAGACGGCACGTTGGCTGTCTTTTTTTGTATTCAGATTAGTAAATGGAATTTTAGGCACAAGTATTGATGTTTTATAAAACCCCCGACTTAAAGCAAGTAAAAGATATGTTCAAAAAAGTTTATTTAGTGCTGGTGCTTGGTGCCACACTGGCCTGCAGCGCTAAACCGGCCAAAATTATAAAGGTTGATGGCGTAAAAAACATACAGCCCGATGAGCAGCAAAGCGTTGTCTGCAAAACTATTGCCACGCTGATATCAAAATATAACTACAAAAAGGTTGAATTGAACGATTCAATGTCCGTAGTTATATACAATCGCTATTTAAAAACCATGGACGAAAGCCACAACTATTTCCTGGCTTCGGACATTCAGGATTTTGATAAGTATAAAACTGTTTTGGATGACGATGCTAAAGTCGGCAACCTTAACGATGCTTTCTACATTTTCAACGTTTATCAAAAAAGATATATCGAGCGCATGACTTACTCGATAACTCAATTAGATAACAGTTTTGATTTTGCGAAAAACGACAACTTTACTTACGACCGTGATAACCTGCCGTATGTATCGTCTGTAGCCGAAATGAATAAGCTGTGGACCGAGCGTGTAAAATACGACATGCTCAACTTAAAGCTAGCCGGTAATGACGTTGCAAAAAGCAAAGATTTGCTGAAAAAACGTTACCAAAATTTGCTGGCACAGGCCAATAAATTAAACAATCAGGACGTTTTCCAGGTGTTTATGGATGCGTTTACCGAGTCTATCGACCCGCATACCAGCTATTTTAACCCTGCTAACGCTGCTAACTTTAACATCGATATGTCGCGCCAGCTGGAAGGTATCGGCGCCGGTTTAAATATCGAGAACGAATTTGTTATCATTAAATCATTAACCGCTGGCGGCCCTGCCGAAAAAAGCAAGCAGGTAAATGTTGACGACCGTATTGTTGGCGTAGCACAAGGGCCCGGCGGCGAGTTTCAAAACGTAGTAGGCTGGCGCATTGACAATGCCATTGCCCTTATCCGCGGTAAAAAAGGTACTATCGTACGTTTGGAACTTCTACCAAAAGGCCAGAGCGTTGGCAGTAAGCCAAAAATTGTAGAGCTTACCCGCGAGAAAATCATCCTGAAAGATGAATCAGCGAAAAAGGAAATCCGCACCTATAACCAAAACGGTAAAATTGTTAAGATAGGCGTTATTTCGGTTCCTGCATTTTATATCGATTTTAACGATTATAAATCAGGCAACCCTAATTACAAGAGCACTACACACGACGTTAAATTACTGATTGACTCGCTTAAACAACAGGGAGTTGACGGTATAGTAATGGACATGCGCCAAAACGGTGGTGGCTCGTTGCTTGAAGCTGTCGATCTTACCGGTTTGTTTATTAAAACCGGCCCCGTAGTACAGGTACGTAACCCTAACAACGAAATTGAAGTTGATAAAGACGAAGACCCAAGCGTAGCCTACTCGGGCCCGCTGGCAATTTTGGTGGACCGCTTTAGCGCTTCGGCAACCGAGATATTCTCGGGTGCCATACAGGATTATGGCCGCGGAATAATTTTAGGCAGCCAAACCTATGGTAAGGGTTCAGTTCAAAACGCTATCGATTTGGACAGGGTTATCCCGCCATCGATGCTGGAACGTGCCGCCGCCCTTGTGGGTAAAGACAAAAAAGCAGTTAAAGTAAGCACGGGCAGCCAGAGCGTATTTGGTCAGCTGAACTTAACCATAGCCAAGTTTTACCGCATCACCGGTAACTCTACGCAACATAAAGGTGTAACACCTGATATTACTTTCCCTTCGGTTATCCCGATGGAAAAATATGGCGAAGACACCGAGCCATCGGCAATGCCGTTTGACGTAATTGCCAAAAGCGATTACACCAAAGTTGGTGACTTTACCCCGGTGTTGCCGCAGCTAACAAAATTGCACGATGCGCGTATGGCGGTCAGCCCTAACTATAAATTTATGCTCCAGGACATCGCCGAAGGCAAAAAACACGAGGCCGAAAAAAGCGTGACCCTTAATGAGCAAAAGCTGAAAGATCAGCGTGATGCTGACGAAAAGAAACAATTTGAAGAAAATAACCAGCGCCGTGTGGCCATGGGTCTGCAGCCGCTTAAAAAAGGACAAACCCGTCAGCGCGGCGAAGACCTGGACTTCCTGAAACGCGAAGCCGGCCAGGTATTGACAGATTATATTACCCTGGATAATAAGTTCAGCAGCACTACAACACCTGCTGTAAACAAATAAAATATAGTTAATTGAACTAAGCAAATCCTGGCCCCGGCCGGGATTTGTTGTTTAAAAAAGTTTATAAAGCACATCTACGCCATACAAGCTTCAGTGCTCCCTGTGCCTGCTCTGCGCCTCTGTGGTAAAAATATTACGGCGACATGGGTATGGAAACATCGTGCTTAAAACCAATTCCCAAAATCCCGGTTATTACCTTATGCCAAAAAAACCATTGCTCGAATTTACCGACAAAGGAATTTACTGCGCCACCGGCAAATTCTATATCGACCCATGGAAACCGGTTGACGATGCAGTGATAACCCACGCCCACGCCGACCATGCCTACGCAGGCCACAAACATTACCTGGCGCACCATTT
>JBDUDE010000896.1:0-3758 GCA_040003105.1 Mucilaginibacter sp.
TATCAGCACCATGCTGGCATCTATACCACCCGCACGAAGCATGCTCACCAATAACAGCGACTTATCCTTACAATCGCCATAGCGCTGCGCAAAAACCTTTGCAGGATTATTTGCCCGGTGCGAATATTGTCCAAGCTCGATACCCATATACCGCACTTCATCCTGCACGGTTTTTACTGCGTTGCGAAAGTACTTTTCTTTGTTATTTCCCGATATCGATTTTAGCTTGGCTATTTCCTCCGCCAGTTCGCCTTTAATATCGGTTAGGGCCGGGTTTATCCCCAGCGCCCAGTTCGTTACTTCTGCCCAGCTGTTGTAATCGCTTAGCTGTACATAGTCGCGGGCGTCATACCACGATGGGGCATTTTCGTCATACAGCGCAGGCTTTATTTGGAAGCCCTCCCATTCGTATTTTTTCAACCCGTTGGCCTGGCTTATAACCGGGCTTGCAGCGTTATTAAACAACTTTATGTTTATTTTATGGCCAGCTGAAAATATAACTGCAGTGTACTGGTGCGCAACGGTTTGGAAATATTGCAAGTATTGGAGCGAACAGTACCTGTTATTAAATATAGGGTTACGGCCGGTTATGGTGTACGAGTATTCAATCCGGTCGCCCTTGCGGATATCATCCAATATGCAAAGTGCAGAGTAGGTGCCCTGGTAAATAAAGTTTGACAAATCTTTTTCGTCGGCCAGTATTTTAAAGGCCGATGCTTTCAACCTGTTTTGCGGTTTATTGTTGCGCCAAACCGTTATCTCGTGAAAATCCAGCCGCTCATAAGTTGGGTCGAAGCTGACAGATATTTGTGAACCGTTCTGGATGCCAGTTTCAGATATTATCTCCCTTATGTTGTGGCGATAATCCGCCTGCTTTTCAACTTGTACCTGGTGTTCGATGATAGAAAAGTAGTATCCATCTTCAACCGTACGCAACGATGGTTTTTGGTTGTATGGTTTACAGGTACTTAACCAAGTAGGTTTGGCCGAAATGTGAACAATTGGTTGTGCGCCTTTTGCCAACGCAAAACTTACCGCAACAAATAAAAAGCTTAAAATAAATTTATTCACCCTTGAAAAACGTCTACCCATACTGGCTTTGAAAATAAATAAATCAGATGAAATAATTACATCTTTTTAAAATTTTCAAATCCGCGCATCTTAAGCTACTTCGGCCCTGCCCGCTCCTACTGTGTCGCGGTAAAGCTGGGGTGATACATCGGCGTTGTTTTTAAAAAAGCGGCTAAAGTAGTATTCGTCATCATAACCCAATTCAAAAGCTATTTCTTTAACGGGCTTGTTGGTGAGGTATAATTCACGTTTTGCCTCAATGATTATGCGTTCGGCAATCATATCTGTAAGAGTACGGTCGAAATGATTTTTTGTCATTTTAGCTAATGCCTTCGGCGAAATATTGAGCATATCAGCATAATCGCTTGCCGAGTGCTTTTGTTTATAGTGGGTTTCTATGGCATCCTTCAGGTTTTGGAGAATGAAGGGCTCCTTTCGCGCTAAAAGCACTTTGTGGTTGCCGGGCTGCTGTTCAGTTTTTAGCCTGACCGCGGTTATCAAAAATATTTTTAGGTACGAAATCAGCAATTCGTACTGGGCGAGCGCCGGGTTTTGCATTTCGGCTTTCATTTGATCCAACACCATGTTTAACGTAGGCACACAATACCCTTCAACCCGTACAATTGGCGGCTCATAAATATTATTGAATAACATACCATTACAGGTTACCTCTTTATCGTGTTTATGGATACAAAAAAAGTCCGGATGGAAATTTAGGGCGAAGCCTTCAATCACTTCCCCTGTGATTATCATAAACGGCTGGTAAATGGCAAAGGCAAACAACGAGTCCGCCTCAAAATCATACTCCGCAAAATTGGCGCGCAACTTGCCGCTGCCTTTTGTAACCCAAATAATGGTGTAATAATTATGCCGCTGCAAATGGTCAAAATTGGTATTATCATCAAACGAAAACAGCCGGAAAGCCAGGTTGCCGGTTTGAGGATTGACTAAAGTAAAGGCTGTTTGATTGGTGAGCATGGGGTTAGTGATTATGGATAGTGATTAGAGGTTGGAGACTGGAGATTAGTTGAATCGCGGTCAGATTTAACGTTCTAATTGCTTTTTTAATGCCGCATTTTCTGTACGAAGTTTCTCAATATAGTCATGCTGCGCCATAAATTCATCCTGTATTTCCTCCAGAGTGTAGCGCTCGGTTATGTGCTGCGGGCAGTTCCAGTCGTAAGCGGTTACGTTTAAAACTATTATCCTTTCGGGCCGAAACTTATAATTGCCCAAATCGAGTTTATCAAACAACTCCGGGTTATCGTCAATCTCCAAAACTTTGGCCTCAGCATAAATTTTAAGCCGGGCTTTTGCGGCCTGGTCCAATAAAAACAGGGATACTTTATTGTTTGTAGCCAGGTTACCTATTGATATGTATTGCTTATTGCCACCAAAATCAATAAACCCTAGTGTTTTATCGTCCAACACCTTCAAAAAGCCCTTGGGCCCGCCACGAAACTGGATATACGGGAATCCATTTTCGCCGATAGTCGCCATATAAAAATTGTCCTGGTGGCTTATAAAATCCCGCTCATCGCCAGTCAGTCCATCGGTATCTCTGTGCGTCTCCATCCTGGCGTAGCCGGCCCTGCTGCCGTAGCGCTCCTGGAATCGTTTTGATGCCTCCGAAAATGCAGTTTTTGGATAATTCATTGGTTTAAATTTACAGCTTCCTGTCGGTTTCGTCTATCGTCAAATCATTAATACTGGCAAACCGCTTTTGCATCAGGCCATTTTCGTCAAATTCCCAAAGCTCGTTGCCATAGCTGCGGTACCATTGACCGGCAGCATCATGCCACTCATATTCAAACCTTACGGCCATCCGGTTTTCGCGAAAGCCCCACAATTCTTTTTTCAATTTATAATCCAATTCCTTTTCCCATTTACGGGTTAAAAACTGCTTTACTTCTTCGCGACCATTTATAAAATCGGTGCGGTTGCGCCATTCGGTATCAATGGTGTAGGCAAGGCAAACCTTTTCGGGGTCTTTGGTATTCCAGGCGTCCTCGGCAGCCTGAACCTTTTGCAGCGCAGTTTCCATATTAAACGGTGGCAAAGGGTATCGTTTGTTTTCCATGCTGATATTTTTTATAAAATTAACCAATACAGCAAAAGCTAAGGCAAGTGTCCCTAACTTTTACTGTGTAATGAGAATTAATGATGCTTGATGTTGATTTCCAAACACTAGCTATATCTGTATTGCAGCCGTCCGAACATTAAATTTAGAAACCTGAAACATCCTTATTATGAGTTAATACAGCAAAGCATTCAAAAACATCAATTTTGTATAAAACTCAAACATTTGATAATCAGCGTGTTTCACAGCGTTCCAGGTGTTCCGCGCGGGTAAAAATGGAACGCTTTGCGGGGAAATTGCTTATCAAATAGTTTTTCTATCAGAACGGTTCGTGAATTCAACATTATTTAAATCGATGCATTTTTGTGCGATAAATCAAACTTGAGTCGGAATAAAAAACTTCCGAACCCTGTGAAGCTTACACCAAAGCACCTGCCTTAACCACCGGAAAGTCGATAACCGTATTAGCAACGTTGTTAAAATAATTGGTTAAAACATTCAGGCCTACATGGCCTACAACCTCGCCTATCTCGCCATCGGTTAAACCGGCAGCTTTTGCGGCATCAACATCAGCATCGCTAACCCGGCCTTTTTTGTCGAGCAATAC
>JBDUDE010000596.1:0-3747 GCA_040003105.1 Mucilaginibacter sp.
GCAAAATGAGCGGGTTTGTAAATATCATCCTGCTGCCCATCAGGTACACGCTCATCATCAGCCTTACTATATTGGGCCTGATATTTTATCACCAGATGAATTTAAATGATGGGGCGGGAAAGATTGACTTTGAGCGGATATTACCGGCTGTTATCAATAATTTTTTGCCGGTGGGGTTGGTTGGTTTGTTATTAGCCGGGTTGCTTGGCGCATTTATGAGCACATTTAGCGGCACCATGAACGCAGCGCAGGCCTATATCGTTAATGACATCTATCTTAAATATGTAAACCCAAATGCCTCAACAAAAAAAACAATCACTATGAATTATCTGGTGGGGATAGTGGTGGTGGCATTGGGAATTATGCTGGGATTCTTTGTACGTGATGTTAACATGGCACTGCAGTGGATAGTATCTGCGCTTTATGGTGGTTATGTCGCCTCAAACGTATTAAAATGGCATTGGTGGCGCTTTAATGCCAGTGGCTTTTTTTGGGGAATGTTAACTGGAATAGTAGCTGCATTGATATCATCGCTAATAATTCCCGATGGAGAATTGTTGTATTGGTTCCCGGTACTATTTGCGCTTTCGCTGGCTGGTTCTATCATAGGCACTTACGCAACGCCGCCAACTGATATGGACGTATTAAAATCCTTCTATTCCAACGTTCGCCCATGGGGATTTTGGGAACCTGTTAAGCAGGCTGTACTGGTTGATGACCCGGCTTTTCAATCAAACAAGAACTTTAAGGTGAACATGTTTAATGTGGTAATTGGCACCATGGCACAGTGCTGTCTTACTATTTTGCCTATGTACCTGGTGCTGGGGCAGCACATGCCGCTATTAATAACTGTCGGCATACTGGCGGTGATAATATTGATATTGAAGAAGACATGGTGGAATAGGTTGGGGGAATATTAACTGGGATTTCACCGATTTAGGGATGATTTCACCGATTTAGAAAAGAAAATCTATTTGAGATTATAAGACATGACAACAGACTTTGAAAAACGCCTTAACCTGCTGGGTATTGAGCACCGGCAGTTGCTAAAAAAGCCTAACGAAATCGTTGGCCTGGGCAACGGCGTTTTCGACCGTTATAAAAACCCGGTGTTAACTGCGGCGCATACGCCACTGTTTTGGCGCTACGATTTAAACCCGGAAACCAACCCTTATTTGATGGAACGGTTCGGCATAAATGCAACCTTTAATGCAGGGGCTATAAAGCTTAACGGCAAATATTTGATGGTTGTGCGTGTTGAAGGCGCGGACCGGAAATCGTTTTTCGCGGTGGCCGAAAGCCTTGACGGTATTAGCAATTTTACATTTTGGGAGTACCCGGTTGATTTACCCGAAACGAATGAACCGGATACCAACGTGTACGACATGCGCCTTACCGCCCACGAGGATGGCTGGATTTACGGGCTATTTTGCACCGAGCGTCGCGACCCGGAGGCTCCCGCCTATGACCAAAGCATGGCCATTGCAGCCTGCGGTATTGCACGCACCAAAGATTTAATTACCTGGCAGCGCATGCCCGATTTGGTTACCAACTCGCCCCAGCAGCGCAATGTGGTTTTGCACCCGGAGTTTGTTGATAACAAATATGCATTGTACACCCGTCCGCAAGATGGTTTTATAAGCGCCGGTAAGGGCGGCGGCATAGGTTTTGGCTTAACCGACACCATGGAAAATGCCCGGGTTGACGAAGAAACCATCATCGACAATAAAAATTACCATACCGTTTATGAGGCTAAAAATGGGCAGGGGCCAACACCCATAAAAACGGTAAAAGGCTGGCTGCACCTGGCGCACGGTGTGCGCAACACCGCTGCCGGGTTACGTTATGTGCTGTACATGTTTATGACCGGCCTGGACGATTTAACCAAAGTGCTGTACAAACCGGGGGGCTATTTTTTAGCTCCAGAAGGTGAAGAACGCACAGGCGATGTATCAAACGTGGTATTCTGCAACGGCTGGATAGCTGATGATGACGGGACGGTTTACATTTATTATGCATCATCGGATACCCGGATGCATGTTGCTACCAGCACGGTTGATAAGTTGGTTGACTATGTAATGAATACCCCGGCGGATGGGTTACGGTCGGCATCGTCGGTGAATACATTGAGCAGGTTGATTGATGGGAATTTGTGTCTGAACCATGATTCGCTTGATTAAAGGATTATTTGATTTTTAACGCAAAAATCTGCATTCCTTTAATCACACCACCAACGGTGGAACATTTCCCAAAAAATGGAACACTTGATAATCAGCGTGTTTCACAGCGTTCCGGGTGTTCCACGTGTAAAAATGGAACGCTTCGGCATTTGGGCGGAGATAAGTGAGACAGATAAAACACTACCATGAAAAAACAAGAACTCAACATATATCAACAAGAACTCGCCGATGAACTAAAAAACATCTTATACTGGTGGGCAACCAACGCTCCCGATAAAGCCAACGGCGGTTTTTACGGTAAAATTGGTATCAACAATCAACTCACCGCTGAAGCACCGAAAGGTTCGGTATTGAATGCCCGCATTTTATGGTCTTTTTCCGCTGCCTATAATCATAACCCTGAGCCGGATTATTTAGAGATGGCCGATAGGGCGCATCAATATATCGTCAACCATTTTATTGATGGCGAAGAAGGCGGGGTTTACTGGTCGGTTGATTATGAAGGCCAGCCGCTGGATACCAAAAAACAGGTTTACGCCATTGCATTTACTATTTATGCATTAAGTGAATACTATCGCGCCAGCAAAATAGAAAATGCTAAACAATTGGCAATCGATCTGTTTTACCTGCTGGTTGAAAAAGCGTACGACCCAATTAAAACCGGCTATTTTGAGGCCTTTACCAAAACATGGCAACCTATTGCCGACTTGCGCCTGAGTGCAAAAGATGCAAACGAGAAAAAGACGATGAACACCCACCTGCATGTGTTGGAGAGTTATACCAACCTATACCGCATATGGCCGGATAAGGCATTGGGAGAGCATATCAGTATTTTGCTGGATAATTTTTTTGAACATTTTATCGATAAGGATACCCATCACCTGGCGCTGTTTTTTGATGAGGACTGGAACGCAAAGGGCGGTTTGGTTTCATACGGGCATGATATTGAAGCTACCTGGCTGTTGATGGAAGCTGCAGCCGCAATTGGCGACGAAGCAAGCATTAAAAAAATAAAGGAGATAACTATTGATATGGCCAATGCAACTATTGCCGGATTGGACGCTGATGGCGGGCTTTGGTATGAATATGAGCCGGCAGGAAACCACCTTGTAAAGGAAAAACACTGGTGGGTGCAGGCCGAGGCGATGGTCGGCTTTTTTAACGCGTGGCAAATAAGCGGCGACGAAAAGTATTTAAACATCAGCCTAAAGAACTGGGAATTTATCAAAACGAAAATATTGGACACAAAAAATGGCGAGTGGTTTTGGGGGATAAACGAACCTGGCGGCGTAATGCCAGGCGAGGATAAAGCCGGGATTTGGAAATGTCCTTATCATAACAGCAGGGCATGTTTGGAGTTGATTGGGAGGATAGTTGATTGAGTCAACGTAGAGACGCGATGCATCGCGTCTCCCGCAGACAGGTAACAAACCATAGTTCATAACCTACATAGTTTGAGACGCGAAGCATCGCGTCTCTACAATATTAAATAAATCAGAAAAAATGAAAATCTTTAAAATAAGCTTAGTGCTGGCGCTTTTAATTGCGTTGCAATCCTGCAAAAAAC
>JBDUDE010000301.1:0-3746 GCA_040003105.1 Mucilaginibacter sp.
ATAATAAGCAGGTTCCATAGTGTTCCAAGTGTTCCGCGCATGAAAAAATGGAACGCTTTGCCGCCATGTATCTGATCTGTTGAGGCTGACCTTTCGCCTCTCCCTATTCACTTCGATTTTTTTCGAATTTCAGACTTTCGATCTTCGGACTCTTACCCCTTTTTAAACTTATCCGCCAATTGTTTCAGCATATCCTCGTTAACAGGCAGGGCGGGGCCATCGTCTTTCTTTTTAAAAGGTTTATTTTCCGGCCTTTGATAATTATTTGTGCGCAGGTGGTCGGGTTTATGGAATTCGCGTTTGGGCTGATTTTCTACAGGTTTGGTCTCAATTGTTGGTTCCTGGTTTTTTGGGGCGGCTTGCGGCTGTTGTTGTTGCCTGGCAATACGTTCGGCGTTCTTTTTGGCATTCCAGCGGTTGTGTATTTCTTCCAGTTTGCGCTTGGTATAAAGCGGGAAATCACCCTGCATCATCCATGAATAATAGCTCGGCTCAATCTTTAATACGTCTTCAACGGTTTTACCTTTGTGCTTACCAAAATTGAAAGTTTCTTCGCCATTGTCGTTATAAACCATACGTCCCGCAAAATCAACCGGCTTGTTCAGGTTGGTAAAATGATGCAGTGCCTCAACATCGTTTACAACAGGTTTGCTGCGGTTTCCTTTTTTATCCTCCCACTCCATACCTTCATATTTGGCTATTTGTGCCAGCAGCACTTCCATGGTGGCGCGGGTATCGGCCTCGGCCGAGTGGGCGTTTATTATTTGTTTATCGCAATAAAACTGGTAAGCGGCTTTAAGCGTACGCTGTTCCATCTGGTGAAATATGTTCTGCACATCCACAAAATGACGGTTATCTAAATCAAACAAAACATTGGCACGCAAAAACTCTTCCATCAGCATGGGGATATCAAACTTGTTGGAATTATAGCCTGCAAGGTCGCTTTCGCCGATAAATTCGGCTACTAGCGTGGCAATACCATTAAAAAGCGGCTCATCTTTAATGTGCTCATCATAAATACCGTGCACCAGGGATGACTCTAAAGGGATGGGCATACCGGGGTTTACACGCCATGTTTTCACCTCCTCGCTGCCATCAGGATTTAATTTGATGACAGATAACTCAACAATACGGTCTGCCCCGATATTGGTTCCGGTCGATTCGATGTCGAAAAATGCAAGAGGGCGTTTTAAGTTTAATTTCATTTTTTTAATAAGCTATTATTTGCCGGTTTGAATGTACACAAATGAAACTGCCCTTTTAAGGGTAATTTACCGGTACCGTACAAACGTTTGGCAAAGGTCGCAAAAGTGTTAAAAAGAACTGTAACTATAAATTTTTTAATTTATTTAATTTCCAAGATAAAAGTTCTAATTTGTTGCTTCCTTATTTGATTTAACGCAGAAGAATGAAAAAACCTTTACTTATCCTTTTTTTCCTGGTAATTTCAGTTACGCTGGCCGCGGCCCAGGATTTCCCATTCGGTACGGTAACCACCGAGGAGATGAATATGAAAAGTTATGCCAAAGATACCTCGGCACATGCCGTTGTATTACAGGAGTTTGGCAAATCCATCATAAATATTGGTAGTGACGATAACCTTAAACAGTTTTACGAATACCACGTTAAAATAAAAATTTTTGACGCCAAAGCTTTTGAGAAAGGCACTGTAAAAATAATGCTTTACAGTAATGATAAAAACGATGCTTACGAAGAAGTGTCGAACATAAAAGGCGTAACCTACTACAAGGATGACAACGGTTTTACCCAAAAGGCCGAACTTGAAGATAAAAAAGTATACCCGGTAAAAGAAAACAAGTACTGGGCGAGCCATAAATTTGCCATGCCCGGTTTACGCAATGGCTGTATAATAGAATATAAATACCGGGTAGAATCATTTCGCTGGTACAAAATCCGACCATGGGAGTTCCAGGACGATATTCCAAAGCTGTATTCGG
The DNA here is from genome assembly GCA_040003105.1 of Mucilaginibacter sp. Taxonomy (GTDB): domain Bacteria; phylum Bacteroidota; class Bacteroidia; order Sphingobacteriales; family Sphingobacteriaceae; genus Mucilaginibacter. The sequence goes on from JBDUDE010000301.1 coordinate 1,959, forward strand.
AATACGAGGTGCATATACCAGCATTTTTCAATTTTAACGCATCAATAAAGGGTTATTTAAAGCTCACCAAAAACACTTCGTCCGTTGAGTCGACTTGTTTTGAGGCTCGCGGCGCTAAGGCTGACTGCTCATTAATAAATTACGGGATGGCGGATATCCCTGCGTTTAAGGAAGATGATTATATGACATCGCCTAAAAACTTTTTGTCGACTATAAATTTTGAATTGGTTGAGTGGCAGAGCCCCTATGATAATGCAAAGCATAAGGAAACCAAAGAGTGGCGGGACATTGACTACTCGCTTAAAACCGACCCGAATTTTGGCGGGCAGCTAAAAAGAAAAAGCCTGCTTAAAGACAGAGTGGCGGGGATAGTTGCAGGCAAGACGGATGATTTGGCAAAAGCCAAGGCCATTTATCAATACTGGCAAAAATGGTTTAAATGGGATGGTTTTTGGTCTATTTACAGCGAAAGTATTAGCAGGGCACTAGACAAACATAGCGGTGATATTGCCGATATTAATCTTTCGCTTGCTACTGCCTTAAGTACGGCAGGTTTAAATACCGAAGTTGTTTTACTATCAACACGCGATAACGGTGCGTTAAACACGTTGTACCCGGTAATTGGCGATTTTAACTATTTAGTTGCCAAGGTTAACATAGGCGACCAAACCTATTTGCTTGACGCCACCGACCCGCTGTTGCCGTTTGGTGTGTTGCCGTTTAAATGCCTGAATGATAAGGGCAGGGTATTCAGCCTGGACAAGCCATCTTACTTTATGGATATGAGCCTGCCGCAGCGCGAAAAAAGCAACTATATGCTTGATGTTACCTTACAGGATGATGGTAAGCTAAAAGGTACGTTAACCAATTACTCAACAGGCTACGAGGCATACAAAAGGAGAATGGCCATTAAAAAATTCAACAGCATTGATGAATATGTAGAGAACCTGAACGGTAAATTACCGAAGTGGAAGTTCACAAAGTCGGAGGTTCGCTACCTCGACAGCCTTGATATGCCTGTGGTGGAACAGTATGACGTTGAAATTAAGGTTTACGATAAATTAGGTGAAACTAATAAGGCGACATTTAGCCCATACTATATAAACAGGATGACCACCAACCCCTTTAAGTTAAATGAACGCGCTTTTCCTATAGATATGGGTATGGCATCAGAAGACCGTTATGTAATAACCGTGCACCTGCCCGCCGGTTATATGGTTGATACCCCGCCTCAAACCTTGTCAATAGCTATACCAAACAGCGGGGGCAAATATATAAGCAGCTATGAACCAGGCGATAACTCATTCAGTTTTGTTTATTTTACCCAATTTGCCAAATCGGTTTATGGCGCCGAGGAATACCCGTATATAAAAGAGTTTTATAATAAAATTATACAGTCGCAAAAAACCGAGATGGTTTTTAAGAAGAAATGATGAGAGGATTTATAATTGCCGGCTGCTTAACCGTATTATCGGCTGCTGCGAATGCCCAGCAAAACTACGATGCCAGCCTGATACCTAAAGATTTGCTGCCCTATGCCAGCTCGGTGGTGCGGAATGAAGAGGTAACTATCGAGGTTAAGGATTTGGATAACACTGTTTATCACATAAAAAAAGCCATAACAGTATTGAACAAAAATGGCGACGATGACGCCCGCATTGTTATATATCATGATAAAAATGACGTAATTAAGAGCGTTAAAGGCTTTGTTTACAACCAGTTTGGCAAACAGATTGACAAATTTGGCGAAAGCAAGTTTGACGATGTAAATATTGGCAGCAGCAGCGC
>JBDUDE010000597.1:0-3737 GCA_040003105.1 Mucilaginibacter sp.
TTTAACCTTGGTGACGTTAAATTACTCGACAGTCGTTTTAAAGACAACATGCAACGCGATGCCAAATGGATGTTAAGTATCAGCAACGCCAGCTTGTTGCATACCTGGCGATTAAATGCCGGTATAGCATCAAACGCCAGGCCCCTGGGTGGATGGGAATCGCCCAATTGTGAGCTTCGCGGGCATAGTATGGGCCACGTACTTTCGGGCCTTGCGCTGATGTATGCTTCGACAGGCGAGGTAGTTTACAAACAAAAGGCCGATTCGCTGGTGACAGCCCTTGCAGAGTGCCAGCAGGCCCTGGATGACGGCGGTTACCTGAGTGCTTTCCCAAAACAGTTTGTCAACCGTGCCATAAAAGGCGAAAATGTATGGGCTCCGTGGTATACTATTCATAAAGTAATGGCGGGATTAACTGACATGTACCTGTACACCGGCAATAAACAGGCATTGGACATGGTGGAAAAAATGGCTGACTGGGCTTACCGAAAACTGGAACCTTTAAGTGCGCAGCTACTTGCCACAATGGAAAAAACCGAATTTGGCGGAATGAATGAAGTTGCTTATAATTTGTATGCCATAACCGGAAACAAAAACGACAAAAGATTAGCAGAACTCTTTTATCATCATTCTGTCCTCGATCCTTTAGCAAATAAGGAGGATAAACTGGCTGGGTTTCACGCTAATACCCAAATTCCTAAAATAATAGGTGCAGCACGCGGATATGAACTTACACATAACGACACGCTGAAAACCATCGCCGAATTTTTTTGGCAGACGGTTATTGATCACCATACCTTTGCAACCGGCGGTAACAGCGACGGGGAGTTTTTCTTTACGCCCGACCAAATCTCGAAACATATTACAGCCACTACCACCGAAACATGCAACACCTACAATATGTTAAAACTGACGCGCCATTTGTTCACCTGGACCGCAGACGCAAAGTATGCAGATTATTATGAGCGCGCGTTATACAACCATATACTGGCATCGCAGGATACAGGAACGGGTATGGTAACTTATTTGCAATCGTTAAAACCCGGCTTGTTCAAGACCTACAGTTCACACGACGACTCCTTTTGGTGTTGCGTAGGTACGGGGTTTGAAAATCATGCCAAATACGCCGAGGGCATTTATTATCACACAGACAATGCCGTTTATATTAATCTGTTTATCCCGTCGGAACTGAGCTGGAAAGAAAAAGGCTTTAAAATAACGCAACAAACCCGCTATCCGGAGGAAAGTGTAACTAACCTTACCATAAATGAAGCGCCTTCCGGGGTTCCGTTATCCTTATATATCCGGTATCCGCACTGGGCAACGTCAGGCGCGAAGATTACTATAAATGGCAAAGCTGTTGCAATATCACAAAGCCCCGGTAGTTATATCGAGTTAAAAAGACCATGGAAAACCGGTGATAAAGTGGTTGTTAATTTCCCCATGTCGTTGCGGCTGGTTGCTGCCAATGATAATGCAAAGGTAGCCGCAATTGCCTACGGTCCATTGATGCTGGCAGGAGATATGGGTACCGGCGGAATAAACCCACCGGCGCCTTTTGCCAAAGATCAGCTGGACTTTGTGAAGTATAATATCCCCGATGATGTGATCAGTTCGCTAAACGTAAAAGACCGGAAACTGAACGACTGGCTAACACCAGCGAAGGGTAAGCAGCTCACATTCACAACAAAAGACGTGGCGGCCAGGCCCATTACACTCCTTCCCTACTACCAGGTCGACAAGCAACGTTATGTGCTTTATTGGAACTTGAATTGAGCGTAAATTCTGCCCGTAAAATTTATTTCCGCCGCGCGTAAGTCCCCTCAAATGGAGAGGACTTACGCTTCACGCCCGTCCCTACCCCGCTTTTTTTTGACCAGCGGCCTCAATCCTTTGACCACCGGGTCGTTGCTTTAATCCCGGACTGCTTAAAATTGTAAACTTTTAATACACAGTTAATTTTAGTTTACAAATTTTAAAAATAGCATCATGGATAACAGCCAAACACTAAAAAATAATTCCGGAAACACCGAAAGACAATATTACCTCGACTGGTTAAGGGTGATCACCATTTGCCTGGTATTTCTGTTTCATTGCAGCCGCTTTTTCGACGCTGATGACTGGCATGTAAAAAACGTAGTTGTTTCGCCTGTGGCTACCCTGTTCGGCTTTTTTATGGTACAATGGATGATGCCCCTGTTTTTCTTTATCTCGGGGGCGAGCACCTGGTTGGCCCTGCAATCAAAAACAGGTGGCAAGTTTCTTAACGACCGCATAAAACGAATTTTGGTCCCTTTGATTTTTGGTATTTTTATCCTTTCGCCGCACCAGGTTTACCTGGAAAGGCTTTCGCACCACCAGTTTACAGGGTCCTTTATTGATTTTATACCCCATTATTTTTCGGGCATGTATGCCTTTGGTGGAAATTTTGCATGGATGGGCCTGCATTTATGGTACCTGCTGCTGCTGTTTATCTTTTCGTTAATTTCCCTGCCCTTGTTGTTGCTTTTAAAACGTTCGCCGGCACGTGGCGGAAAGCGGGGGGCGGCTTTTGCCTGGTTGTTGGTATTTGTTATCCTGCTTGCATTACCCGGCTGCCTACTGTCGCCCGACGGCATCATCGGCAGCAGGGTTTGGGGTGGATGGAATATAGTGGAGCATTTGATCCTGTTTATTTTAGGGTATTACGCATTTTCAATGGTTGATATTCCCAAAGTATGGTCGGCATACCGTTACCTTTTATTGACGGTCACGCTGGTAGCAACAGCCATAAATATCTATCTTTTTGTAAATCACATCCGCTTTGAATTTGGCACATTGCCGTATTGCCTTAAAATAGCTTTAAGAAGCCTGGTTTGCTTCGGATGGATCTTCACCTTGCTGGGCTTCGCCAAAACAAGGTTAAACTATACCGCTAAATTCCTTAAATATGGCAATGAGGCCGTGCTGCCGTTTTATATTCTCCACCAGCCGGTTATTGTGCTTATCGGTTATTTCGTTGTACAATCGCAACTTGCTATTGGCCTTAAATATGTGGCCATTGTAGTTGTGTCGCTAAGCATCGTTCTGTTTTGTTACGAATTTTTAATCAAAAGATTTGAAGTGACCAGCTATCTTTTCGGAATGGGCAGGGCGAAGAAAAAATAGGTAATGTAGGATTTGTCAATCGGTAGCCCAGGGAAAAAGCGGGCGGTTGCTTGTTAGTGGTCGCTTTGATACCTGTCTGCGGGCCACAAGCCGGGGGGCTGTGCGGCAGCGGGTAAAAGGAAAACACTTGGGGAGCGGGTTTGCATTATCTTAATGCAGAACGTACTAAAAGGCAATTGTTTTTCTTCTGAAAATAATTTTATCGATACAAACGCCCACTACACTCAACACATGGGCATCTAAATAATCTTCATTACGCTGCATCCATTCACTCCCCATTTTAAATAACATCACTACTTTTCCATCATCAAAACGGACATTCCAAACATGCCAGGACTTAAAATAGGCACTTGTAATCTTGATAAGTTGTAAAGTCCCATCCGCTAATTTGATTTTATATTCCATTGGTTTGCCCGTTTAATACAATACACTATGGGTACGTTTATAAAACTTAAATATTGCATTAGGGTAACTTATAAATATTTTCGTGACTTAAATAAGACATCCCCTCTCCTTCCGTTGCTTGTATTTTCAGCGTAACAATCCTTTTTTTATATTTCCTTTTTGCTTATTTGTAAAATACTGATAGT
>JBDUDE010000020.1:0-3735 GCA_040003105.1 Mucilaginibacter sp.
TTAAAAAATGAATCCAATGATTGTTTCATTATGGTGGGTATTGCCTGTCATAATTGTTCTTGTGATGTACAAGTTTGTTTTGCGCGTATTTTTTGGTATGATCATCGTACCCGACAACCGTATCGGCCTTGTGGTAAAAAAGTATACCCTTTCGGGCAGTAAGCGTTTGCCCGACGGTCGTATCATCGCCATAAACGGTGAGGCCGGTATGCAGGCCAAGGCGCTGGCGCCGGGCCTGTACTGGGCCATGTGGCCATGGCAGTACACCATTACCATGGAGGCCTTTACCATTATTGAGCAAGGTAAGCTCGGCCTGGTTAAGGCAAAGGACGGCGCGCCTATGGACACCGGTCGTGTGCTGGGCCGGCCGGTCGACTGCGACAAGTACCAGGATGCCGTAGCATTTTTGGATAATAAGGGCCAAAGAGGCCCGCAGGCAGCGTTTTTAACGCCGGGTAGCTATCGTATCAACACCTTTTTGTTCGAGATTGTGATGGTGCCTATTACCCAAATACACGAAAATAAAGTGGGTATTGTTACCACGCTTGACGGTGAGCCGCTTGAAAAAGGCGAGATTGCCGGTGTATCGGTGGTTGGCCATAAGAATTACCAGGACCCAATGGCATTTATTAATGCCGGCGGCATGAAAGGTTTGCAAGAGGATGTTATACTTGCAGGTACTTACTATTTAAACCCCTGGTTTGTAGTGGTTGAGCAAGTGGATATGATATACATCCCGATTGGTTATGTGGGCGTAGTGAACTCCTTCGTTGGTCCTGAAGGTAAGGATACCAGCGGCGAAGGTTTTAAACACGGCAACATTGTTAAACGCAACGAAAAAGGCGTGTGGGACCAACCGCTCGACCCTGGTAAACACCCGGTAAACATTTATACCCATGCGGTTGAAGTGGTACCAACTACCAACATAGTGCTTAACTGGGCCGATAGCCGCACCGAAGCACACGAGCTGGATAAAAACCTGTGTACCATCACCGTGCGTTCCTCCGATGGTTTTACATTTAACCTCGATGTGTCGCAGATTATACACATACCGCGTAACGAAGCGCCAAAGGTTATTGCACGGTTTGGTAATATGAAAAACCTGGTGTCGCAGGTGCTGGAACCTACTATTGCCAACTATTTCCGTAACTCGGCACAAAAAAGCGATGTGATTGAGTTTTTGGCTAACCGTATACAAAGGCAGGATGACGCGAAAATGCACATCAGCAAAGTGTTAAACGACTATAACGTAGTTGGGGTTGATACGCTGATAGGTGACATTGTGCCGCCACCGGCCCTAATGAAAACCTTAACCGACCGTAAACTGGCCGAACAGGAAAAGGTTACCTACGAGATTCAGCGCCATGCGCAAATTGAGCGTAAGGAATTTGAAAGCGCCAAAGCAGGCGCTGATATGCAGCCTGAGGTTGTAAAATCAACCCGCCAGGTGGAAATAAATACCCAAATGGCCGCTTCGAAAGTTGCTGCGTCGCGTGGTGAGGCCGAAGCCAAAACCATAAACGCCAAGGCTGATGCAGAGGTGAGGATTACCATAGCCAAGGCCGATGCCGAAGCCAAAACGGTTAACGCCAAAGCGGATGCAAATGCTACCGAGGTAAATGGTTCGGCTGAAGCCGCCAAAATAAGGGCGATAGGTTTATCTGAAGCTGAAGTAACCAAACAAAAAACCCAGGCCATGGGTACCGAACAATATGCCATTGTGCGTGTAGCCGAAGCCCTGGCAAGCCATGGTATCAAATTAGTGCCTGATATCCTGGTGAATGGAAAAGACGGCGGCGGCAACGGTATGATTGATGCCCTTATCGGTACCGAAATGCTGAAAAAGCTGCAGAAAGCTAACGAAGAGATGGTTGAGAAAGTGAGCAAGGAAAAACCGGCTAAACCGGAAGAGGGGAAATAATTTTGTTACCGGATGGTATATCAGACTTCCGAAGCTTTATAAACTTCGGAAGTCTTTTTTATTTCAGGTATTACTTAACATTTAAAAGCCTCATTAGCGTACTCATTAATTCATCTCCCCTTAAATTAACTGCGATTATTTTACCCTTTGGATCTATTAAATAACTTGAGGGAAAACTAACAATGGGTGCATATCCTTCAATATTGGTTTTTGCATCGTGTAACTGGATGGTGGGCCAGCTTACATTATTGTCATGTAAAAGTTTAGTTGCTATGGAGTAATTATTTTCATCCAAAACACCAATCATTTCAAATTTATCCCGACTGAATTTTTTGTATACATCAGCTAATTTTGGAAGGTCATCTATACAGGGGGCACAATAAGTTGCCCAAAAGTCAATAAATACATATTTGCCCTTGAGATTTTGGGTTGATACGATTGGCTTTGCATTTTGTATTATATTGATTTCTGTTCCTTTAACAAGCGGGGCGATGAAACCCACAGACGCAGAGATGGTATTGTCGCGATCAGTATTGCTAACAGGATTGATTCTCGTATGCAGATTTTCAGCGTTAGTTATGATGAGGTCTTTTACATCTTCCTTTGCTATTACAACTTCATTTGTAAATTCATTAATCGAAATTAGCTTAAAATCGTCATTGCCTATCTTAAAAAACCTGTTGACCCTGGTGCGATTGGAAGCATTTACAGGTGAAAAGTTTGGTTTGTCGGGTAAAACCGCAACAAATGAATCAGACATATAGTCGCTGCTTTTAGTTATTAAATAACTTTGGCCTTTATAAAGAAACTTTGCATATGCAAATTCCGGAAACGTTAGGCTAACCTGGCCATGCTGAGTATTAAAAGGTTGATTAATAGCAACTAATATTTTTTTTTCATAAAGTTTTCCGCCCCAAAAATAACTTATGGCAACTGTACGGGAAGTATTGACAATTTGATCCGGATCCATTATTTGCTTTGTAAGAGGCCTAATGGTATCATCGGCCAGATCACCGTTATTGTTTTCATCAATCATACACACCTCCTTTTTATTTTCGTCGAAGCCAGTTATGAATGCAATACCTAACTTGAGGGCTTTATTTGAAAATCGAGTCGTATCCGCCAGGTTCCACCTATAAAATTTTGCTTTTTCCATCAAATAGCTTTTACTGATTTTGCCAATAAAGTAGTTTTCAAATAAATATTGCAACAAGTTAACCGGATGAAAAAAGGCTTTCACATCACTAATCGCGGCAGGGATATTTTTTAATTCAGGATACGACCTAACTTGTTCATCGTCGGTTGCGCGATCTGTTGCGCTTAACCCGATGGAAGAAAAACCAGCGGGCCCAATTCCCGGAATTTGCAGTAAGCGGACCGTCAGGGTATCCATTTTTAAAGGGGTGGTTACCGTTTGCCCGTAAAGATATTCGCTAAACAAAAAGAATGTGATAAAAAATAAGGCAGGCTTACACATGATGTTAAATTTAATTGTGACGAAACTAAAGTACGAAATTTATTTACTTTTTATCGCCAAACCTATCTTCGCCCAAATGTTAAATAATGTTATCGTCAATCAAATAAAAATCGATAAGGCTATATTTACGCATGTTTAAAAATTTACTTATAGTTTGTTTTTGCTTTTTGGGGATACTTACTGCAAGCGGTCAGTCGGTTTTTAGTGGGCGGGTGCTGGAGTATAAAACCCGGATTCCGCTGCTTTCTGTGCGTATCCAAAACCTAACCAACAGGCTTAAGACAATCAGCCTCAAAGATGGCGAGTTTGCTGTAGCCGCCAAGCCCGGCGACCTGGT
>JBDUDE010000773.1:0-3726 GCA_040003105.1 Mucilaginibacter sp.
AAAAACGTGTTCCGAAGGTTATGATCATTGTGATAAAATTATTGGCTAAAAATAGGACTTATAGCGTAATTTTAAAACTCATTATGTGTTATTAAATTTTAAATATCAAGTGTTATCATTATCTACAGTGCCAATGCACAGGCAGATATCGCCTTTTTTAAAGATGTGCTTGAATTCCCCAATGTTGACGTTGGTAACGGCTGGCTTATTTTCGGGTTACCGCCTTCCGAAATTGCCGTTCATCCTGCTGCAGAAAATGGCCCGCATGGGTTTTATTTATTATGTGATGATATAGATTTATTTGTAGCCGAAATGGCATTACATAAAATTGAATGCAGCGAGATTGAAAACCCGCGCTGGGGACGGGTAACAAATATAACCTTACCAGGTGGCGGCAAACTCGGTGTTTATGAACCCCTCCATGCACGGCCATAGAAATGTAAACTATAAAGCTTGCCCATGTTTATTTAAAATGTTTTATGCGCACGTTCGTCATGCAGTTAGCTGCCGTATTAAACAATTAACGGCAAACGCACTTTTATACACATGAGAACACGACTCCCGTTTATTTTACTGGCATGGATACTTGCCGATATTTATTTTTTAAAAGCTGTTGAAACACTCACAAATAATCAATTTATTTTATGGGGATACTGGCTGGTTGATTTACTGCTGGCTGCTGGTTTTGTAATTTTAATGAGCCGCGGCAACAGGCGGCCCGGTAATTTGATTGCCGCTTTGATGGCGGGCACCTTACTTGCTTTTGTGCCGAAAATTTTGGCGATGCCTGTTTTGTTACTCGAAGACATTACCCGGCTGTTCAGGAGCTTCCCGCCAAGAAGCATTTGGGTGAGCGAGCTTGCCGTATTTGTAGCAGTATTTGTATTTATAAGTTTGCTCTACGGCATGACGGGCGGCCGCCATCGCTACAAAGTGCACCGCGTAATGCTGAAGTTTGATGATTTACCAAAAGAATTTGACGGTTTTACGATAACCCAGCTGTCCGACATTCACGCAGGTAGTTTTAGCAGCCGCCAGGGCGTTGAAAAAGGAATTTCGCTGGTAAATAAACAAAACAGCGACATGATTTTATTTACCGGCGACCTGGTGAACAACAAGGCCAGCGAGATGGAGCCATGGATGGAAACATTTGGTAAACTTCAGGCTCCATTTGGTAAGTATTCGGTTTTGGGCAACCACGACTACGGCGATTATACCGGTTGGGAAAGTGAAGAAGCAAAGAAAGCCAACCTGGCGAGATTGAAACAGGTACATAAGGAGATTGGCTTTAAGTTATTGCTGAACAGTTCCGTACAAATAAAAAAAGACAATGCGGCGATAGCATTAATAGGCGTGGAGAACTGGGGCAAGGGTGGCTTTCACAAATATGGTAGCTTAACCAGGGCGGCTGCCAATGTAGGCGATGAAGAGTTTAAAATACTAATGTCGCACGACCCATCGCATTGGGAGGCTAAAACACTGGAACATGAAAAGCATTTTAACCTTGCGCTGGCCGGGCATACCCATGGGATGCAGTTCGGTATTGAATTGTTTGGTTTTCAGTGGAGCCCGGTAAAATATATGTACCCGCAATGGGCGGGCCTCTATGAACGAAATGGTAAATACCTTTATGTTAACCGGGGTTTTGGTTTTTTGGGCTTTAAGGGCAGGCTCGGCATTTGGCCCGAGATAACTGTAATAACCTTGAAAAAGAAATAACACTTTGTTATCTTTCCGCAAAAAATATAATATGAAAGTTGTAAGGGTTATGTACACAATGCGGCCGGAATATGTTGCCGCCAACCAGGCAAACATTGCTGGTATTGTTGACGAGTTAAAGCAACTCAATCACCCTGGCATCAAATACGGTACATGGTTATTGCCCGATGGTAAAACATTCATGCACTTCGACCAGTTTGAAGATGAGGCGGCACACGAAGTATTGACCTCGCTGGAATCATTTAAAAAATTTGCTGCTGAGCTGGAAGCAAGCGGGCTGGAACTTGAACCAAAACTGGAACTGCTTACGCTGTCTGCGTCCACCGAAACGTATTTCGACTGACATATGCTTCAAAACCGTGTAGCCCCGGAAGGAAACATCATCAGCACCCCTGCACGCGGCGCCTGGCTGGGTAACCGTGGGCAATTGCATGGCAAGGGCAAAACCATATTGCGGCCATTCAAGCACAAGGCATGGATAATTTGCGTTCTCCAATTTAAAAACAGGCACAGGCAGGTAATGTCGCCGGGATTGTGGACGGAGCTTTTCTTTTTGGATGAGGCCACTGCGTTTGCTGCGGGCCACCGGCCATGTTTTGAATGCCGGCGCGAAGATGCCAATCGCTTTAAGACGGCCTGGCTTAAAGGCAATCCCGGCCATGGGTTCGATAAGAAAACTTCCATTAATAAATTCGACGATATATTGCAGGCCGAAAGGATTGATGCAAATAACGAAAAAGTAACCTTTGAAGCAGATATAAACGATTTGCCGAATGGAACTTTTATACAATTTGACAATGAACCTTATTTGGTGGCGAACCATTTAATTCATCGCTGGACTCCATTTGGCTACGATAAAACCGAAGTTTTCCCTTCATCGTCAAAAGTAAAAGTGCTCACGCCAAAGTCTACGGTTGCGGCATTCAGGGCAGGGTACCGGCCGCAACTAAAAATTAACAGCTAGTGAAACCGTTTTGAATTTGTTGATGTTTTTATAAAACGAAATAAAAAGCTACCTTTCAAAATCAATAACAACCTATAAAATCAACCAAAAATACTAACATGAAAAATTTATCGATGTTCGGCCGTAAGTACATTACCCGTTTTCTGCAGTCGCAAGTTATGCTGTTGCTGGTGCTTTGTTCGGCCACCAGGATTTTTGCCCAACACGCAGAAATGAAAAAAGACCCGGATGTAATTGGCCGCTGGGATTTAACAATTGATAAAGGCGGTAAAAGCATACCCTCTTGGCTCGAGGTGCAAAAATCGGGCACACATACGCTCATTGGCCGCTTTTGCTACGCTTTCGGTAGTGCCCGGCCGATATCAGAGGTTAAAGACAATTTTGGTAAATACAACTTTTCCATCCCGCCGCAGTGGGAAGACGGAAAAAGCAATATGGATTTCCAGTTCGAGGTAAAAGGTAATCAAATTAGCGGTACAATGGTTTATGTCGATGGTGCGACTTATAATTGGACCGGCGTGCGTGCACCGGCCTTAATCCGTGCTAAAGCACCTGTTTGGGGACCGGCGATAGCGTTATTTAATGGCAAAAACACCAAAGGATGGCATGCTGACGGCGAAAAAAACCAATGGATTGCTGAAAAAGGTATTTTAAGAAGCCCGCACTCAGGCGCTAACCTTATGACGGATAAGACTTACAAAGATTTTAAGCTGCATATCGAATTCCGCTACCCGCAGGGCAGCAACAGCGGCGTTTACCTTCGCGGCCGTTACGAGTTACAGGTTATCGATACAAAAAGCGGCGAACCGGAGCCGATAAACTGCCAGTTTAGCGCCATTTACGGTTTTTTGCCACCAAATAAAATGATGGCTAAAAACCCCGGCGAGTGGCAGTCGTACGATGTTACATTGGTTGGCCGTATGGTGACCGTTGTGGCTAACGGCACCACAGTTATAAGCAACCAGATAATACCCGGCATAACCGGCGGTGCTATTGATAGCAAAGAAGGTGAACCCGGCCCAATATTTATACAGGGTGACCAT
>JBDUDE010000854.1:0-3722 GCA_040003105.1 Mucilaginibacter sp.
ACTTTAGTGTCTGACGGGAAGGCTATGGTGCTGCCTGCACCCACGTGGGTTGATACCATATCGTCAAAAGGCAATATGCGGTTCACCTTGCCGGTAAGGTCGCTGGCGAAGGCATACACATAGGCTTCCTTGTCAACATTCATATAAAATCTGAACTTGGTGCCGCTGGTATAGCTGCCTGCCATGGTGTAGGCTACCAGGTCTTCTTTCGCGTTGGCGTCATCCTCAACAGTTAAGTTGCGGGTTGATGTTTTGGTTACAGGCATATCGTCGCCGGTGTTCAGCTTAAATTCCAGGCTGCCGCTTAATGCAAACATTGGCGATTCGGGTATTGGTTTTGGGGCAGGCGCGGGCGTTGGTACTGGTGCCGGAGCAGGTGTCGGCTGCGGTGTTGGTGTTGGTGTTGGAACAGGCTTTGGCGCAGGGGCAGGCGCCGGTTTAGGATCTTCTTCGGGCGCTAAGCTGTTAGGATCGCCAAATACCTGCATTGCCAAAACGCACCAGCGCGGAAAGTCAGCATAACGCATCCAAACAAAGCCATTGTCGGCCCACTTAGTACCCCAACTATTCATTATACGAAACGAGCCGCCGCCAATTTTATCATCATAACCCACAATAGCCATAGCGTGACCGTTGTGTTTCCAGTCCTTCATGGCTTCATTAGCGTCGGGGTACCAAATGGACGATTTTATCCTAAAAAAGGATTCCGGGATATGAAATCCACCCGATACGGGCGAACCCTCTGCGAGCGCCTTCTTAACTGCCATAACAGCATCTTCAGGGCTTTTCAGATATTTATCGTCCTTCATCATACCTGCGGCTGCAAATAGTATGGAAGCATCCTGTAATTTATAATTTACAGCTTCGCTTTTCGCCCTGTCTGTTATCACGTAGCCGCATTGGTATGGCACGGTTTTAAACAGTGCATCGCCGCCTTTCATCATGGTCAGGATGGCTAAAATCGGGTCGGTTCCGTCCTGGCAATCGGCATCTTTGGGATTTTTAATTTGCTCGTACAGGTATGTCGGCGAGAAAGCATATTTGTTTATAAGCGACTTATCGGTTACGTTATGTGTTTTAGCATAAATTATTGTGGCAATTGAATAACCATTCGCAAAAGCCACACAGGTGCCGTGGTTGCCCTGGTCGCCGGGTGTGGGAGCATAATTTTCAAGGCTTGCGCTCTCGGGCAGGCCGCGGAAGCTGCGGAATGACAGGTTTACTTTTTGAGGCGTGGCCGCAATAGTCTCTGCATTAAATACGGCGCCGGTGCCGTGCTGCTGGGCAAAAAGTGTGCTGCCTGCAAACAGGCATACCATGGTAAACAGGTAAGTTTTCATTTTATAGGGATTATTTAAAACTTGGTTAAAAATTTCTGCCACATGGCGAAAAATCAGCATCCGGTCATAGGGAAAGTATTATTTCAATAACACTCAGCATCCGGAGGGGGCAGGACGCTGTAAACGCAGCCGGTTTATTAGCTTTGTTTAATTGTATATCAAATCGATATCTAAAACTAATATTATTTTTTAGATTCTTTCCAATAGTGTTATAGAAATAATATTATTAAATATTTTTAATTGTGCCGGGATGATTTTCCGCATTGTACAATACAAAGCTAACGTGCAAGGCAGGGCAGGGCAATACCGCATATGTGGTATATTTATATGCGTGTTAACCCGGGATAGGAATTATCGGGTTCGGAATATTAAAAAGTAATAGCGGGTAATATTTATAAATCCATGATGGAGGATCCATCGGTCGGCGTTTTAAAAAATGCGTCAAAAGCGAGGTTTCCCTACAAACAAAAAAGGCCGGGCAATCACTCCCGGCCTTAAAAAAGTATGCAGAGGGTCAGTTAATTTTAAAATCTACGTCCAGGTTTTCCCAGGCAATTGATACTGCGCCATTTTTGTTTACGGTATACAGCAGCTTCTCATTAAACGCTGCCGATTTTTTTGGTTTGGCGGTTACCCGTAAAAAATCCTTGGTTGCATCGTATTTAAAGGCGCCCCACTGGTTGGGCACCTTGTTGAATATTATGGTCCATTCCTTTTCGCCGGGGATAGTAAAGAAACCATACTTGCCGGCCGGCAATGCTTTGCCCTGAACCTTAACGTCCTTGTCAGTCTCAAAGGTAGTAGCCTCATTTGCACCCGTGCGCCAAACCTGGCCAAACGGAACCAGTTCGCCCCATACCTTGCGGCTCTTTACCGATGGTTGCCCGTAATTAATGGTAACACTGGCGTCACCAACTTTCCCACTGGCCATTGCCGGCGGACTAGGGCGTTTGGTTTTGTCTTCATCCTGGGCGCTGGCCTTAAACAGGTTTGCAGTTGCTGCGGTAATTAACAGCAGCACAAAGGTGCTTTTAAAAATCTTTTTCATATCAGTAATTCGTGTTTAAATATTTTGGTCAAAATTGATGCATTCGGCTGTTTTAAATATTTCAAACACATTTCAAGTTCATTCAAAGGCATTCAATTGAAAATATTGGTGTGGATTGTCATTATCGCGCAGGCGTTCGACCTGCGCCGAGGGTTATCGCCCCAGTTGGGGTTGGTTGTGATTAAATAACAAACTCATTGGCCTGAAAGGCCTTAATCTGTCAGCGATGGGCATCGCCCATCGCTATAAAGGCAGCAATAAAATATTTGAAGCGCTGCACGTTAATGCTCATCGCAAAGAAATCTCCCAATATCCCCCTTACTGGGTTATATTTATCTCATACATATAACTTAAATTCGGCGGGGCAGTAATAAACCGCTGCTATAATTTTCTACTAATAAAATATAAAATGGAATGTATTTTTAATGCAAAAGACAAGGTTGCAGTCGTTACCGGTGGGGCATCGGGTATTGGCGAGGCGACCGTTTGGAAATTTATTGAAGCCGGGGCGGCAGTCGGCATTTTAGATATCAATGATGCGGCCGCTAACCAGCTGGTAGCCGAAATAGAAAGCAAGGGCGGCGCTGCCAAATATGTGCATTGCGATATGCTGAGTGAAGGAAGCATAAAAACATCCACAGATGAAATTGCCGCTACTTTTGGCAGGCTCGACTATGCGTACAACAATGCTGGCATAGGCGGCGATTTTGCAAAAATTCAGGACTACCCGACGGATAACTGGGACACGGTAATGGCTGTTAACCTGCGCGCAGTGTTCCTTTGCATGAAATACCAAATTCCTCACATTTTAAAACAGCAAAAAGGGGCAATTGTAAACTGTGCATCAGTTTTAAGCACCGTCGCTTTTATGAATGACTCAGCTTATGTAGCCTCAAAATTCGGCGTACTGGGGCTCACCAAAAATGCCGCGCTTGAATACGCCACTACGGGTTTGCGTATAAATTCCATAAGCCCGGGATTTACATTGACGCCGATGATTAAAAATGCCGGCGAAGAAAAATTAAATTACATAGCCAAAAAGCATCCCATAGAGCGGCTGGCCACTCCCGAAGAAATGGCGCAGGGTGTTATGTGGCTTTGTTCGGATGGCGCATCGTTTGCTATCGGGCTTAATTTGCTGTTGGATGGGGGTTACACTTTGCAGTAAGCTAGTGAGTGGTCAACAGTGAACAGGCGTTTATGTACAATTGGCCGTAAAAAACAAGGCATAAAAAAAGGAATCCACACCTCGCGTAAAGATTCCTTAATTAACTATTAACTAACCTTATCATCAATGAAAAATTAGTTCTTCAAATATAAAATTGCTGGTGAGG
>JBDUDE010000666.1:0-3712 GCA_040003105.1 Mucilaginibacter sp.
TCATCCTCGCTTTTAAAAACGCAATACTTTTTCCATACGCTTCGGTTGTTGCCGGGCTGTTGTAGGCTGGGCTGCTTGGGTTGGCGAAGCCGTGGTCGGCATCGTATTGGTTAAGGTAAAGCTTTTTGCCTGCCGCTTTCATGTCAGCCTCAAATTTGGTTACCACTTTGGCGTTTATCCATTGGTCCTTGTTGGCAAAGTTGCCCAGTACGTCACAATTTAATGCTTTAAGTGCGGCAAGGTTTTGCTCGGGCATGCCATAATACATTACGCAGCCTGAGGCTTGTTTGCCGGCAAGCAGGGTGGTTTGCAAACTCCAGCCACCGCCAAAGCACCAGCCGATGGTAGTAATATGTGCCTTTGGCCCAATATAAGCAATGGCGCCGTTAATGATTGCTTTGGCGCGGTCGTCGGTTACGCCTTGCATGTATTTGCCGGCATCCTGCGGGGTGGTGGCAACTTTACCGTCGTAAAGGTCCATATCTATAACAGTTACGTTACCCAGGTCGGTATAAATTTTTTCGGATTCTTTTTTAACCCAGTCGTTAAGGCCCCACCATTCGTGTACCACCAACAGCACATTATTTGTAGGGTTTTTGGCTTTAAACTCAAAAGCGTTTGCGGTTTTGCCATCTGCTGTTTTGTAGGTGATCGCTTTGCCAATATTGCTTTGGAAATGTAGAGGTAGTGGTTTTTTGTGTGCCATAACAAATTTGTTGCTGGCCGCCAGCATGGCAAATTGCTGGGTTGCCGGCATTTGCCCGTGGCAAACCACAGCTTTTTTTGTTTGGCCGAATGTGAATGCCCCGCAAAAAAGGAGTGTGGCTAAAAGTAAAAGGTTTTTCATCGTATTTATATATTTTTAGTATGATTTTGAAAGAATGTTTGAACAACCAATATCGGGATAATTTTGTTTTAGTGAACGAAAGACTTCCGAAGTTTCTAAAACTTCGGAAGTCTGACAATTATGATTATGTTGTGTCGTTTATTTAATTTGCAACTGGCATAAATGCTTACTTACCACATGGAACCTGAATTTATTACTTACAGAAAATTTAACGACGTTGCGTTGGCAAATGACCTTGCTGAATTGCTGAACGCAAATAACATAAAGTATTTTTTAGAAGAGGAAGCCCCGTCCTTTGACCCAACGTTTTCGTATGCGCATACAAAAGAGTATGTTGTAAAAGTAGTGCCAGGTGATTTTGAAAAGGTAAACGAGCTGGTAAAGGAGAACGCAGACGAAAACATAGGCGAGGTTGAAAGTGATTATTACCTGCTGAGTTTTACCAACCAGGAGTTGATAGATGTTATAACTAAAGCCGATGAATGGAACGCTTTTGATGTACAGCTTGCCCGTAAGTTGCTTGCTGAAAGGGGAAATGCGATAAGTGATGAAGAAATTAAAAAAATAGAAGGAAAAAGGATTGAAGAATTGAAGACGACAGAGCCCTCGCAATGGTCGTGGATAATTTGGGGCTATGCGTTTGCGGCTGCCGGCGGCATTTTAGGGTTTTTTATAGGCTGGCACCTTTGGACGCACAAGAAAACGTTGCCAACCGGGGAGATGGTTTATTCATATTCGGAACATGATAGAGGGCAGGGCAGGTATATTTTTTATCTGTCGTTTGTGGGGTTGGCGGTTGCTTTTGTATATAAGTTAATACCGTTGTTTACAGGTAATAATTGACCTACGACGCCGGCTGAGTCCCGGCAGACCTACCCGATAGTCGGCTATAATTCGCTGCTGTATTTAACATTCCTGATAACCAGCAATGTTGTTTCAACCTTAACGGTAATTCTTTTTGGTAAATCGCCGAATTTATAAAAAACATAGAAAAATATATCGATTGAAGGCGAACCGTTAGTTGAAACAATTGGAGTAAAAGTCCGTCTATCGTTCCCTTTGAAATCTCCGGATTCAAAAAGGTTTATAGCTCTATAATTCACGTAAACTAATCCTTTTTGATTTAAAGTTGGTTTAACATACTTTCTTATGGCTCTTTTTATCAATAAATAATGGATGCCAATGTTCAGTGCTATCACTGAAATAAATGCAAGCACCACAAATGAACCAACAAAAAAATTCATAATGCAATATATAGAATATTTTACTCATGCTGCTGCCGTCTATTTCTTAATAGGCGGCAGCCAGACAACGGTATAAATCACCGAATAACGGAATGTTCTGTCTTTACTGACTTTTCGGTCTTTCCCGACTTTCGGATTACTTCAATATCTCCTTAATATCTTCAACCGACAGCGATTTAATGAAGCTATCCTCCGTTGTTATCAGTGCGCGGCTAAGACTTAGCTTGCGCTGCTGCAGGGCCAGTATCTTTTCCTCAACGCTGTCTTTAGTGATGAACTTATAAATAAACACATTTTTGGTTTGCCCGATGCGGTGCGTACGGTCGATGGCTTGTTGCTCGACGGCCGGGTTCCACCATGGGTCGAGGATGAAAACGTAGTCGGCTTCGGTGAGGTTGAGGCCCACGCCGCCGGCTTTTATCGATATTAAAAATACCCTTGTTTTTTCATCTTCCTGGAACTGTTTTACTACATCGCCGCGATTTTGCGTACTGCCGTCAAGGTAGGCGTACGGAATTTTTTCCGTATCGAAATACTCACGGTAAATATTCAGTTGTTTTACAAATTGCGAGAAGATAAGCACTTTGTGGTTACCCTCAAGCACGGTAGCCAGGGTATGCACTACGTTCTCAAACTTGCCCGAGTCGCCTTCATATTCCTGGTCGATCATTATGGGGTGATTGGCAATCTGGCGTAGTTTTATCAGGCCCTGCAACACCTGTATCTGCGTTTTGGCAAAGGTGCCATCTTCCAGGCTTTTCAACAATTCATTGCGGTATTCCGATTTTACCTTTTCATAAACTTCGGCCTGTTCTTCGCTCATCTGGCAGTAGAAAAGGTTTTCGGTTTTCGGCGGCAATTCGGTTGCCACCTGCTCCTTGGTCCGGCGTAAAACGAAAGGCTTTATCAGCGCTTGTAATTTGCGGGCTTTTTCTTCGTCCTTTTTTTTCTCAATCGGCGTTACAAATTCATTCTGGAAAAACTGCTGTGCACCAAGCAGACCGGGGTTGATGAACGACATTTGCGTCCACAAATCATTTACCGAATTTTCAACCGGTGTACCGCTCAATATTAGCTTAAATCGCGACTTTAACTGCTTTACCGCCTGGAAAGATTTTGACGACGGGTTTTTGATGTTCTGGCTTTCGTCCAGTATCACGTAGTCGAAAAAGTAGGCCTTCATCAACTCAATATCGATGCGACTGATGCCATAGGTAGTTATCACCACGTCATAATTAGCGAACACCTCCGGCGATTTATAGCGGAATGTGCCGGTATGTACCATCAGCCTTAATTGCGGGGTGAATTTTTTAGCTTCGGCCAGCCAGTTGTATATCAGCGAGGTTGGCATAATTACCAGCGAGGTTGCTTTACCTCCCGTTGCCTCTGTATCTTCTTTATGCTTTTGCAGCAGCGCCAGCGTTTGGATGGTTTTTCCCAAACCCATATCGTCGGCCAGGCAGCCGCCAAAGTGGTAACTCTTTAAAAAATGGAACCAGTTATAGCCTGCCTTTTGATATGGCCGCAGGTTGCCTTCGAAGTTTTGTGGCAGGCAAATGTCTTCCAGTTCTTCAAAATCAAGCAGCTTTTGCAGCTTACGCGTCATGGTAACGCTGGCCAT
>JBDUDE010000635.1:0-12520 GCA_040003105.1 Mucilaginibacter sp.
CTGTTAATTATGCTGTTTGCTTTAAGCGCATCGGCACAGCAATCAAAAGTAATTAGCGGGACTGTTACCGATGATAAAAATTTACCCTTACCCGGTGTTATCATAACCGCAAAGGGCTCCGGCAAAAGCGCATCCAGCGATGTATTCGGAAAGTTCTCCATCCAGGTAAGCGGCCCTGAGGATGTGGTCCAATTTACCTTTTTAGGCTTCGTGGCAAAAGACATGCCTGCGGGTAACGGTACTTTAAATGTTACCCTGTTGCCTGATACAAAGCAGTTAAAAGATGTGGTGGTAATCGGTTACGGCACAGCAAGCCGCAGGGATGTTACCGGCGCTATTACTTCGTTAAAAGCTGAAGACTTTAACCTTGGTGTAATAACCACCCCCGCCGAATTGTTGCAGGGTAAGGTAGCGGGCTTAAACGTTACCAAAAGCGGCGACCCGAACAAACAGCCGGCTACGATACTGCGTGGTCCCTCAACCCTGCGCGAAGGCGCTGCACAGGAGCCTTTTTATGTAATTGATGGCGTACCCGGTGCGTCTATAGATTTGCTTGCACCTGATGACATCGAGAGCATTGATGTTTTAAAAGATGCTTCTTCAACAGCTATTTATGGTTCAAGGGCTGCAAACGGTGTAATAATAGTTACCACTAAACGGGCCAAAGTTGGGCAAACCCGGCTAAACTATAGCGCTTATGTGGCTACGGAAAGCGTATCGAAAAAAATTGACATGCTTACTGCCGATGAGTTGCGCAAGTATTTAAGCGATAATGGCGTAAAACCCCTTGCCAAGCCTATTGATGACGATGGCTCAAACACCAATTGGCAAAATCTGGTTGAAAGAAAAGGCTTCTCTCAAAATCACAACTTATCCTACGGCGGCGCATCTAAAAGCGCCGATTACGGTGCAAGCGTTAACTATTTAAAAAACGAAGGGGTTTTAAAAAACACCAGCCTTGAGCGTACTATTTTTAGGGGATATATCAACCAGCGTTTTTTTGATGACAAATTAAAGCTGGGCATTACCTTAACAAACAGCGTAACAAACAGCAAAGATATCCCGCAGGGGAACGTGTTGCCGGGGATGCTGTTTTATTTACCCACAGTAAGCCCTTTTAATCCCGATGGCAGCTACAAAGAAAACTATACCCGTACAGGGAGCGGGCCTTTAAATCCATTGTCGCTTGCTGATAATAACAGTATCAAAACCAACGACAATAAAACCTTAATAAATGGAATTGCACAGGTAGATATTTTACCTGGCTTAAGGTTTACACTTACTGGCTCGACCCAAAAAGACCAGAATAATATTAATCTCTACGAAAACAGCAAATCGGGCCTGGCAGTAGGTGTTGGCGGGGTTGCTAACAGGACGTCATTTTTAAACACCAGCAGTGTTTTTGAATCGTATTTTAACTACGATAAGGATTTCGGCCAGCACAGCATTAAATTGTTAGCAGGTTATTCGTACCAGCAGGATAAAACCAATGATGGTTTTGGCGTGCAGACTCAAAATTTTTCGAATGATAACCTAACGTATAATAACCTGTTTTTGTCGAACCCGTCTTCGCTGTCGCAGATAGGTTTTAACCAGAACGTTATATCTACATTAAGGTTGATATCTTACTACGGTCGTGTTCAATACCAGTTTAGCGATAAGTACCTGTTCCAGGCATCGCTCCGGGATGACGGCTCGTCGGCATTTGGTAAAAATAACCGTTATGGGTTGTTTCCTGCGGTATCTGCCGGATGGAGGATAATCAACGAAAAATTCATGGAAGGCATGCCGGTTATCAGTGACCTAAAATTAAGAGCAGGGTATGGGGTATCAGGTAATAGCTTAGGCTTTGACGCTTTCTCGGCATTGTTAATTTACGGAACCCCTCCGGGTAACAGTAAATTCTTGTATAATGGTAATATAACCAACGCTTTAGGCCCGGTAAGAAATGACAACCCGGATTTGAAGTGGGAGAGCACCGCAACAACCAACATCGGTGTAGACTTCGGTATTTTGAAAAACCGCATTACCGGCTCTATCGATTATTATATCAAGAGGACATCCGACCTGATTTATAACCAATACCTGGTATCAACCACGCAATATTTTGTACCCACAATTACTGCAAACGTTGGCAAGATAAAAAACAGCGGTATTGAAGTGGTGATAAACGCAGTGCCGGTAAAAACATCAGCATTTACATGGAGGACCTCGTTTAATATCTCGCACAATAAAAACGTTGTCGAAACCTTATCAAACACCTTGTTTGCAACGCCGTATATTCAAACTGCGCAGTTAGGCGGCAAGGGCCAGTCGGGTAATTACAGCCAGATAGTGCAACCGGGCGATGCTTTGGGAACTTTTTATCTGTGGCACTATATGGGTAAAAATGGATCGGGTGTAAGTACATATCAAAATGCTGCCGGGCAAACAATTGCCACCCAGCCTTTAACTACCGATCAACGGGTGACTGGCGATGCTCAGCCTAAATTTATATACGGCTGGACCAACAGTTTTTTCTACAAAGGCTTCGACCTGAACTTCCTGGTTCGCGGCGTATGGGGCAACAAAATTTTGAACGCTACCCTGGCCACACTTAATAACCCTTCCGATTCCAAAATACAAAACATACCAAGATTTACCCTTGGCGAATCATTCAATGATATCAACGGCTACCTGATATCCGACCGCTTTTTAGAAAGCGGTGCCTATTTGCGCCTTGATAATGCAACGTTTGGTTATACCGTTAAGCCAAAAATTCCCGCTATCAAAAGCATCCGCATGTATTTATCAGCCAATAACGTTTTTATCATTACTAAATACAGGGGTATCGATCCTGAAGTTAATATCGGTGGCTTAACTCCCGGTATCGACAACCAAAATTATTACCCGCGTACGCGGACCTTCATTTTGGGTTTAAATACATCGTTTTAATAAAACTTCAACACAACAGAAATGAAAAGAACAATATTATTTTTAGCAGCGATTGCAACGGCAATCACCATAAATTCCTGCACAAAGCTGGATGTGCCTGTTGAATCGCAATATGTAAAATCCAACTTTCCGGTAACCCAGCAGGACTATATCGCCTTATTGGGTACCATGTATTCTAACTTATCGTCAAATTATGCAGTGCCCTACTGGCGCATGCAGGAACTATCGACCGATGAGGCGATCATTCCGGCACGGGATGGCAACTTTGACGACGGCGGCCAGTATCGCCAGCTGCACTATCATAGCTGGACTTTTGATCACCCTAACGTAACAGGGGTATGGCAATGGGGCTTCGGCGGCATCAATAACTGCAACCGCTTAATTAACCTGGTTAAAGCATCCTCATCAAGTGCTACTTTAAAAACATCAAGCATTGCCGAGATTACCGCAATGCGCGATTTGTATTACTTTTTTATGATGGATTTGTATGGCAATGTACCCATTATCAATACATTCCCGGTAAGTGAGCTGCCATCAACCCAATCAAGGGCGAATGTATTTAAGTTTATAGAGACGGATTTACTGAGCGTTTTACAGCAGCTGCCATCAAAAACAAGTGTGGCCGCAACCAACACTTTGCAATACGGGCGCCCCACCAAAGAAATGGCGTTTGCCCTGTTGGAGAAAATGTACCTGAATGCTGAAGTATATACCGGTACCCAGCGCTATAATGATGCCGTTGCAATGGCCGACAGCGTTATGAAGAACCAGAATTACAGCCTTGACGGCAAATACAGGGATATATTTTTACCAAACAACGGCCCCCAAATAAAGGAGACCATATTTGCAGTGCCTTACGATCAGCAGATACCAGGCAACCAGTTTACCAGGTTTGGTTTCTTTTACTACCTGGCTCCATATTACGGCTTGAACGTTGGCCTGAGTATTGCCATGAGCACCACGCACGAGTTTTATAACAGGTTTAATTTGCCAGGCGATGCTCGTACAAATACTTGGTTGGTAGGGCCGCAGTTTTTGCCTGATGGTAACGGCGGCTTTACTAATCAACCTGCATATTACCCAAATACTACCACACAAATAGTTATTACTCCCGACCTGGTTTTGGTGGCCCCCAAACCAATGGATGTTGGTAATACTCCAGCAAGCCAGGCAGAAGGGATCCGCTCAATGAAGTACTATCCTGATCCTAACATTATACAGGCAACACGTTTAAATGGTAACGATGTACCCGTATTCAGGTTGGCCGATGTTATGCTGATGAAAGCCGAAGCCATATTAAGAGGTGCCACAGCTACAGCCGTAAACGGACAGTTGCAAACGCCATTGTACCTGGTTAACCAGGTAAGGGCACGCGCAGGCGCAACAATGGCAGGTGCAGTTGATTTGCCATCGCTGCTTGATGAGCGGGCCAGGGAGTTTTCGTGGGAGGGATGGCGCAGGAATGACCTGATCCGTTTCGGACAGTTTGAAGTAGATTACCCTTTTGCCAACGACCCCCTTTCGATGAATAAAGATGCCAGCAGGAGGCTCTATCCAATTCCTGCGACGGAAATTAAGCTGAATCCCAAACTGACTCAAAACCCGGGCTATTAATTTATTTTGTATGACAAAGTTGTTTTTGAGCACCCTTGTAATTGCGTGTTTATCCTTTAAAACCGGTAACCCTATTAGCGACGATTTGCCTATAAATCATATACAAGTGATAGGCTCGCATAATAGTTACAAACAATCTATTGATCCGGCATTATTTAAATTTATAAAGGAAAAGGATTCTGTTGGGTCGAAGAAAATTGATTACAGCCATATTTCGTTATCACAACAACTTGACCTTGGACTACTGGATCTTGAAATAGATATTTATGCCGATACCAAAGGTGGCAGATATGCACATCCAAAAGGACTTACCTGGGCACCCGGGCAAGCGCCATACGATGTGCAGGGGGTTATGAACGAACCTGGATTTAAGGTCTTTCATATACAGGATATCGATTTCAGAAGCAACTGTTTAACTTTTAAGCAATGCTTGCAGGAATTGAGGCAATGGTCGGACAAGCATAAAGATCACGACGTGATTTTTATTACCATGAATGCGAAGGACGAACGTATGAAAAAGCCATATTATACCGTTCCGGAAACATTTACCGGCAAAATTTTCGACCAGTTGGATAAGGCGCTTATTGAAAACCTGGGCAGGGAGAACCTGGTTGTGCCGGATGATGTGAGGGGGAAGTATAGAACCCTGCAAAGTGCGGTATTACACGGCAACTGGCCGAAAGTAAAACAGGCAAAAGGTAAATTTATATTTGTGCTGGATGAAGTGGGAAGAAAAAGGGCGGCTTACATAGCCGGCCATCCATCGTTAAAAAACCGGGTATTGTTTACCGATTCAGAACCGGGTACACCTGAGTCGGCCATACACATTATGAACAATCCCAAAAAGGATCGTTACAGAATAAAGGCATTGGTTAAAAAAGGGTATATTATCCGTACCCGGGCCGATAGCGATACAGAAGAGGCCAGGGATAATGACAAATCAACATTCGAAGCTGCGCTGGCTTCGGATGCACAAATCATCACAACCGATTACTATCAAAAAAGCACACATTTTAAATCAGACTATGTGGTTAGCTTTGCTGGCGGAACCTATTGCCGGCCGAACCCTTTGTTTAAATAGATAGCAAAATCACGATAAACAAAAGCCTGTGCTCAATCTAGAGTACAGGCTTTGTTGTATACAAGGGCATCAGCGTCACCAATGCAATCAGCCATCATCTGCGATCAAAAAAAGAATCGCAGATTTAAGCGGATGACGCTGATGAAACTGATGATCGTAAAATGAAGATAAAACTAATTAATTAGACGCTAACAGGTATACACATCAGCGTCATCAGTGTAATCAGCAAACATCTGCGATCAAAATATCAAATGCTTAACCGTTAATCCATTATTTATCAATTGCTTTAACG
Organism: Mucilaginibacter sp.; assembly: GCA_040003105.1. GTDB lineage: Bacteria > Bacteroidota > Bacteroidia > Sphingobacteriales > Sphingobacteriaceae > Mucilaginibacter. The sequence goes on from JBDUDE010000635.1 coordinate 5,922, forward strand.
ACTCGATACCTATCCGCAAATGTGTTTCCACGAATTGCTCGGTTACGCTTGAGTCGCTTTCAGCGGTTTTAACACCTTCGGGTATCATTGGCTGGTCTGACACCAGTAACAAAGCGCCTGTTGGTATTTTGTTGGCGAAGCCGGTGGTAAAAACCGTTGCCGTTTCCATATCCACTGCCATAGCACGCAGTTTTTTAAGATATTTTTTAAACTCCTTGTCGTGCTCCCAAACGCGGCGGTTGGTGGTGTAGCAGGTACCAGTGAAGTAATCACGGCCAAAGTCGCGTATGGTGGTTGATATGGCCTTTTGCAGCGCGAATGCAGGCAAGGCAGGCACTTCGGCCGGCATGTAGTCATTCGATGTTCCTTCGCCCCGTATGGCAGCTATAGGTAATATCAGGTCGCCCACGTTGTTCTTCTTTTTGAGGCCACCGCATTTACCTAAAAAAATTACAGCTTTTGGTGTTATGGCGGTAAGCAAATCCATTATAGTTGCCGCTACGGAGCTGCCCATACCAAAGTTAATAATGGTTATGCCGTTGGCAGTTACACTTTGCATGGGCTTATCGAGGCCCAATATCGGCGCGTTGTCGTTCCATTGGGAAAATAGTTGGATGTATCTGGAGAAATTGGTAAGAATAATATATTTTCCAAAATCGGCCAGTGGCCGGCCGGTGTACCGCGGCAGCCAGTTGGTAACAATACCTTCTTTTGTTTTTAAACCGGGTGTAATAGGGGTATGCACCTCTTTGATTTTTTTCTCTTCTGTCTTCGGCTGATTTTTCTTTACGTCTAATTGTTCGTTCATCGTTATAATTTTAATCTCGTCATTCCGTCCGCCAACTGCCCGGATCCGGACCTCACAGGGCAGGTTGCCAACGAGAGGGGTAAATATTAGAAGGGCGCAGTGCTTGCGGAGAATAAGTTCGGCATGCCCCTTTATTTAACAACAAACCCCGGTTAAAACCAGGGTCTGCGTTGTATTTCAAATATAAGTGCTGGTTGTTTCTTCAACATTAAGCTACTTTTAACTTTTTAAGGTCGGATTTTTCGAATTTCTCGCGGGCATAGTCCAGCGTTACATTTAAGCGTTTAATTTCCTTTTTCGATGGGAACTCAAACATGGCATCAATCATTATTGCTTCGCATATCGAGCGAAGGCCACGTGCGCCCAACTTAAACTCAACGGCTTTGTCGACAATAAACTCGAGCACCTCGTCTTCAAACTCAAGTTTTACGCCCTCGTATTCAAACAGCTTTTTATACTGCTTCAACAATGAGTTTTTTGGCTCGGTTAAAATGTTGTGCAAAGCTTCCCTGTCGAGCGGGTTTAAATAAGTTAGCACCGGCAAGCGGCCAATTAACTCAGGTATCAACCCGAACGATTTTAAATCCTGTGGTGTAATGTACTTGTACAGGTTCTTCATGTCAACCTCGCCATCGTCCCGTTTCATTTTGTAACCAACTGTTTGGGTGCGCAGGCGGTTGGCTATTTTACGGTCGATGCCATCAAAAGCGCCGCCGCAAATAAACAGGATGTTGTTGGTGTTAACCGTAATCATTTTTTGGTCGGGATGTTTACGGCCACCCTGCGGCGGTACGTTTACATTGGTGCCTTCCAAAATCTTCAGCAAAGCTTGTTGTACACCTTCGCCTGATACATCGCGGGTGATAGATGCATTGTCACTTTTACGGGCAATTTTATCAACCTCATCAATGTAAACAATCCCGCGTTCGGCAGTAGCCACATCATAATCGGCAGATTGCAGCAAACGGGTTAAAATACTTTCAACGTCCTCGCCTACATAGCCGGCCTCGGTTAGTACCGTAGCATCGCAAATGCAGAAAGGAACGTTTAATATTTTTGCCAGGGTTTTTGCCAGCAGGGTTTTACCGGTACCGGTTTCGCCCACCATAATGATGTTCGATTTTTCAATCTCCACATCGTCCTTTTCAACACGCTGATTAAGGCGCTTGTAATGGTTGTAAACTGCAACGGCTAATATTTTCTTGGCATCATCCTGGCCAATAACATATTGATCCAGGTGGCCTTTAATTTCAGCAGGTTTTAACACTGCAGGCACCGATGGCGAAGTTTTTACCTTACGCACTTTCAGCTCCTCGGCCAGTATCTCGTTAGCCTGGTTAACGCACTTATCACAAATGTGCGCATCAAGACCTGCAATCAGCATCAGGGAGTCCTGTTTACCTGCCCCACAAAACGAACACCTGATCTCCTTGCTGTTTTTATTCATCGAGAATTTTTTTGTTAAACAAATTTAAATAAATGATATGACATACCAAAATGCGATGCTTGTCACCGATCGCTTAAGCAAACCAGGAAACAAGCATGCACTATGTTTAGAACCTGATTACGAGTTCTTTGTTTTATTGCCGCGCAATATTTCGTCAACCATACCAAATTCCTTTGCTTCTTCGGCTATCATCCAGTAATCACGGTCTGATGCTTTATCAACTTTTTCATACGATGCACCGCTGTGATCAGCAATAATCTGGTATAATTCTTTCTTCAATTTGGTGATCTCGTGATAAGATATTTCAATGTCAGATTGCTGGCCTTGTGCACCACCAGATGGTTGGTGTATCATAACTCGTGAGTGTGGTAAAGCTGCTCTTTTTCCTTCGGCACCAGCGCAAAGCAATACCGCTGCCATTGATGCTGCCATTCCTGTACAAATAGTAGCTACATCATTTGATATTAATTGCATGGTATCATAAATACCAAGGCCTGCATATACAGAACCACCGGGTGAGTTTATGTAAAGCTGGATATCGCGTTTAGCATCGGAAGATTGCAGGAATAATAATTGCGCCTGGATAACATTAGCGTTCTGGTCATAAATAGGATCGCCCAGGAAAATAATACGGTCCATCATTAAACGCGAGAATACGTCTAATTGTGAAATATTTAACTGGCGCTCCTCAATAATATAAGGCGTGTAGCCCATTGGGCTAATACCGGTTGGCATATTGCTCCTTTCAACGCCGGCAATAAATTTATCTACGTGATGACCACCAATTCTATGATGTTTAACAGCGTATTTCCTGAATTCGTTTTTATCGATATAACTGCTCATGATTTTTTTGTTAGTGTGCGGGTTTTAATCGCGATAAATATAGTTGTTACTTAAATACTTTTATTAACAGAAAGTTTTTTGAAAGTAAATTTATTTGGGGAGGGAGTCCGGAAAGTCGGAAAAGTCCGGAAAGTCCGAAAGATGAATGTCCTGCGAGACACTGGGAGACGAGGCCTTTTCCATAGCGATGGGTTTTAAACCCATCGCTATAAATGAATTTTCGGAAAATACAAAAGCCCGAAAGTAAAAGCTATTCTCTTACTTCCGGACTTTTCCGACTTTCGGACTATTTATTTCCCGAATTCCTTAGTAAAATCTGTATAAGAAATTTCTTTCGGCTCTAAAGTAACAACGCCTTTTACATAACCAAATACAGTTAATGCTTTCACATCTTCAAATATTTTGTTTGCATTTTCTTTGTTCTGCAGATATTGTACCGCGTACTGGCCCAATTGCTCTTCGTCAATAGGCTGACCGTACATGCTGAACTGCTGACCTAAACGCGCCTTAGCCAGTTGGAAAACATCTTCGTATTTAATCTCGATGTTGTTGTCTTTAATTATTTTGTTTTCAATTAAAGTCCATTTAAGGTTTTGGGCAAAATCGTTATAGCCGCCTGCCAACTCCTCGGCTGTAAGCTTTTCGTTAGTGGCTTTTAACCAGCGTTTTAAAAAGTCATCAGGTAAATCAAACTGAACCTTGTTTAACCCGTATTGATAGATTTCGTCCTGTAGCTTGCGCTCCGAGTCCTGTTGCATCATGGTTTCAAGTTCTTCGGTAATTTTACTCCTGAACTCTTCTTCATTAGTTACTGCACCTTCACCAAATAATTTGTCAAAGAACTCCTGGTTTAAATCGCCTTCTTCCAAACGGTTAATATTTTTAACAGTTAAACGGAAGTCCGATTTTAAATCTGCCGCTGTCTCTTCGTCAATTTTTAATAAGCCGGCAACTTTAGCTGCGTCGTTATCAAATGCTTTCTGAATGTCAAGCGTAACCTCATCGCCTTTTTTCAGGCCTATTAATGATGCTTTTACGGCTTCATCCTTTATCTGGTCTAAACGTACCGATGCGGTATTGCTGATGCCATCCTCAAAAACAGAACCATCTGGTGAAAGCTGGACTAATTCGCCATAAAGCACATCGCCATCTGCCGATACGTCAGGATTTGTCATTTTGCCATAGCCGCGGCGTATGTTTTTGATACGTTCTGCCAGTGTAGCTTCGTCGGCTTTAATAACGTATTGGGTAATTTTATCTTTCGATGAAAAATCGATGCTGAACTCGGGAGCCAAGCCAACTTCGTAGTTAAATTCAAAATTATCGGCAAAATCCCAGTTGTATTCTTTCTCGTCATCAGCACGTTTTGGCAAGGGTTGACCTAAAACTTCCAGCTTCTCGTCCTCTAAATATTTATTCAAAGTATCCGACAGCATGTTGTTTATCTCATCAACCAAAATGCTTTTACCGTACATCCGTTTAATGTGCGACGAAGGCACCATGCCCGGGCGGAAGCCTGGTATTTTTGCTTTTTTAGCCTGTTCCTTAATGGCTTTCTCAACGCGTGGCTGGTAGTCTTCGGGATTGATATTGATTTTTACAACTGCATTCAGGTTATCAATTTTTTCCTGTGAAATATTCATCTTTTACCGGTATTTTAATCTACTAATGTATCTATGCAAAAGGCCTACAATTACGGGCAATAAAAAGCCCTTGCTTTTGGAGGGGCAAAGGTAGGAAAAAAGTTGGGAAGTCCGAAAAGTCGGGAAAGTCCGAAAGTCAGTAAAGAAGAAAAAAAGTTGATTAAGCGAGTGGTTGATTAGGTGAGTGGTTAATTGCCGAATATATTCCGCAATAAAACCACTCACAATTCTCTATTCACCTCTCACCCTATTTAACAAAAACTATTCATCGTAAATTTGGTCACTGTGTTTTTAACCGGCTTTAATGTTTTCATATAGGCAAACATTGCACGGAGGTCGCTTTCGGTTATGCCGCTGTAATCGTACCAGGGCATAATGGTTTGCGCATCGGTGGGCGATACTTTAGCTGCTTTTTCACCATCGCTAAACGCTTTAAAACGCTGCACAAATGCATCGGCTGTCCAGGTGCCTATGCCGGTTTCTTTATCGGGTGTGATATTGGCTGAACGAACGGTATTATTACCCATCCTAAATTCGCGGCCGCCGGCAAATTCCATACCTGCTACCATTTCGCCTTTTACATTGTGTGTGTGGCAGTCCATACAGGCCCCTGCATTAACCAGATATGCGCCGTATTTTACCGTATCCGCCGGGTTTGGGATTGTGCCGAGGCTTGCTTTCTTCGGCATTGTATGCACTAAAATGTTTAACGGAAAATCATACGTAGCCCTTGGGTAGGTAGTGTGCACGGGTTTTAGTGTACGCAGGTACGCTATAATGGCATAAACATCTTCGCGGGCTAACTTCGAGTATGATTGCCACGGCATCAGCGGGAATATTGCCACACCATCCTTACGTACGCCGGTTGTGATGGCGCGGAAAATTTCGCCGTCAGTCCAGTCTTTTAATTTATAAGGAGTAATGTTAGGCACATGCACGCTGCCCGGGAAATCCACTTTCTCGTCGAAAACCTCGCCACCCTGGCCTAGCTTGCCATCAAGTATCGGGCCTGCGTAACGTGAAAAATCGCGCTGCGAATGGCAATCAGTACAAAGCGCCACATGGTGTGCCAGGTATTCACCGCGGGCTATCAGCTGTGCTGTGGGTGTTATGTGTATGTCTTCCGGCGGGCCCACATTAGGCAGGCAAAGGGTAACGTACGATATGGCAATAACTACCACAAGCACTATTGCTATAACGGCGTACAGCAATACTTTTTTGAACTTTTTCATGACTTAGGTTGTAGAGGTTTTAGAAGTTGTAATTGTTGTAAAGGTTGTAAAATCTTGTAGAGGTTATAGTTGTTATAAGGGTAGCAAACATTGTTCGGTATTCTTTCTTAACTTTTTACAACGCTTACAACGCTTACAACGCTTACAACGCTTACAACGCTTACAACGCTTACAACTTTTCCCAACTTAAATCAATCCGCTTTTTCCACAGATGAAGCACCCGATTTATCGTTATTTACACTCGGATTGCCCTTGTATTTTACATCAGAAGCGCCGCTTGAATGCACATTTAATTTATTTAAAACATTCACCTCGCTGTGGCCAATGCCCGAGCTATTGATGCTGCAGGTACCCACTACAAAATCATACGCATGCAGTTCGCCGCTGCCTCTTATCTCCACATCGTGACTTGATGCCTGGCCTTTTAAGTTTATAGTGGTAACGCCGCTTCCTTTTGTGCGCACGTTGGCTGCATTAAGGTCCATGGATAATTTGGTGGCGCCCGATAGGGTAAACTCAATATCCTGGGTGATTATTTTGCCGTCAGATTCAACCTCAACCGCGCCGGATGCCTTTAATTCGTTCAATCGTTTAATGCCGACATATACAGTGATTTCGCCGGTGTT
>JBDUDE010000269.1:0-3691 GCA_040003105.1 Mucilaginibacter sp.
ATGCCATGTGTTAGGAATTGCTGTAAAGAGGTTTCAATTATTTCGGACTTCATTTGAGCAATGGAAAATTATTTTAATTAAATATTTTCCATGCAAGTATAGGAAAATATTTTTAGATAAAAATTTTCCGATTTATTTTTTATTTTTGACTTTCACAACTATTATCCCTTACATATCAATATGTCACCTGGTCAACAAAATAACAAACTGCCCGAAGCCGAAACTGCTTACAGGCAAGAAATTATTATTGCATCGGAAAAGGATAAAGAAGTTTTTTTTAATGCACTTAACAATCCATCTGGCCCTGCTAAAAAATTACTTGCCGCGGCCGACTTATACAAAAGGTTTATGGAAGAAAATAAATAGCGCTGTTACATAATTCCGCCCAAACTTCATGCCTGTTAAGCACTATTACAACCCAATTTTTCTTATCCTTACATAAACAACTGAACCGAGTGAAAAAAACAATCGTTGCCCTACTGTTAATGCTCCTTATTTTTTCGGGTGGATATTACATAAGGAAACACTTTTTTGGATTTAATGAAAGGCTTGCAAGCGCCAGGAAAGTGGTTTCGCAACTTGACCTCAACCACGAAATCAGGGAAGGCGATTTGATTTTTCAAACTTCGCTGTCGAAGCAAAGCATGGCTATCCAACTCGCCACTAAATCGCAATACTCGCATTGCGGACTGATATTTAAAAGAGAAGAGCAGTATTATGTTTTTGAGGCCGTGCAGCCGGTAAAATTCACCCCACTGGAAAACTGGATTGCAAAAGGAAAAGATGGCAAGTTTGTTATTAAACGGCTTAAAAATAGTGACCAGGTTTTAACGCCAAATGTTTTGTATAACATGCGGGCCATCACCCAACAATTTAAGGGTAAAAGTTACGACCTCACGTTTGAATGGAGCGACGACAAAATTTACTGCTCCGAATTGATTTGGAAGATATATAAGCGTGCCGCCGGTATCGAAATCGGCAATCTGCAAAAGCTAAAAGATTTTGACTTAACAAACCCGGCCGTTAAGAAAAAAATGAACGAACGCTATGGCAACAAAGTTCCTTTGAATGAAAACGTAATTTCGCCGGCTGCTATTTTTAACAGTGAATTATTGGAGACGGTTAAATCAAACTGAAGCCAAAACTTCCAATTGCTTTTCCGCCCAAACCCGCATACTATCAATAGCCGGTATCAATTCGCTGCCGGTGCTGGTTATGCTATATTCTACCCGGGGCGGCACTTCGGTATAAACCTTGCGGGTTACCAGGCCATCGTCTTCCAACTCCTTTAATGCCTGGGTTAACATTTTGGGCGAGATACCTTCAACAATCCGTTTAAGCTCGCCATAACGCAAAACGCTATCCTTTAAATACCATAGAATACGGCCCTTGTACTTGCCGCCTACACGTTGAAAAGCAAAATCAACCGGGCAATAGGCCTTCTTGTTTAGTTTAGTCTTCATTAATTTAAAATATTATTTGGCTGATAATCAGTATTAATAACTTTTTGGTATGTAGGGTACTGTTTGGTATGTACTTGCCGTAAAGATACTATTAGCTTTCTTTTGTATCAACCTTAATAAAAATAGATATGCGATTTTCTTCATACAGAATAATTTTGACGGCGATTATTGCTGCCATTTTAACGATTCACAGCCCGGCGGTTTTCGCCCAAACCGGCAATGTAAACCCCGGCATTAATGTTATTGAGTTGCGTAACTACGTATTAAAACCCGGTCAGCGTGGAAAGTTTACCAGTTTATTTGAGCAGCACTTCGTCCAGTCGCAGTTTGATTTGGGTGGATATCCGCTTAACTGGTTTAAAGTAGACGGCGCGCCTGACAACTTTTTGTGGATACGCGGTTTCACGGATATGGCCTCGCGCAGTAAGTTTTTGCCCGCATTTTATCATGGCACGGTATGGAAACAATATAAGTCGGATGCGAACAGCAAGCTGGCTAATAACGATAACGTTTACCTGCTGAAACCACTCACGTTAAGCAACGGAGCATTGGAAACAGGAAAACCTGTAAGCAGCAACTTATTTAAGAATAACAAAGGTATTGCTGTTGTTGATTATTACATAGCCAATACCAAATTAGACAAGCTTAAAGCGGCGTTTGCCAAATATTACCTGCCTGCTTATAAACTCGCCGGTATTGAAAAATATACGCTTTGGGTAAGCGAATTGGAGAAAAACGATTTTCCGCAGCTGCCGGTTTTCCAGGATGGCAATTTACTGGTTACTATTACTTTTTATAAGGACGAGGCTGAATACCATGAAAAACAAAAATTGGTTAATGCCGGCTTAAGCGAGGATGCAAAAGCTGATTTGCAGGATATAATCACCACTAAAACCACATTAGTGGTAAGGTCGTCAAAATCATGGTAGCACGGTTTTAATGGCAGTTACATCGCGAATTTGTGTTATTGGCATATTGAACATATTGTGTTTTGTATATATTTGGATTTTATAAACCACTTTATGAAACCAATTATAGCACTGCTGGCGGCATCTTTTGTCGCCGTCAACATATTCGCCCAGGAACCGCAGTTTACCATCGTTAAAAATAATGCAGCCACGCCGGTTAAAAACCAGGGGCAGTCGGGCACGTGCTGGTGTTTTTCGAGCACGGCGTTGACGGAGAGCGAATTGCTTTTCAAAAAACAGCCTGAGGCCGATTTGTCGGAAGTATTCACAGTTTATAACCTTTATCTTGATAAAGCCGAAAAATACATCCGCCGGCGCGGCACTACCAGGTTTACCGAGGGCGGCCTGGAGCAGGATATGCTGTATTCAACCGATACTTACGGGGCAGTACCGCAAAGCATTTACCCCGGCGTAGGACGGGATACCGTGTTGAAACACGATTATGCAATGGAGGGAAAACTAAAAGCATACCTCGATAAAGTTTTACAAGATAATCCCGGTATGGTACCATCGGACTGGAAAACCGGGTTTAAAGCTATACTTGATGGTTACCTTAGCGCACCACCCACTACATTTACATACAACGGTAAAACCTACACCCCAAAAAGCTACGCACGCGAAAATGTGCCGGTAAAATCAACCGGGTATATTGGCTTAACATCGTTTCAGCACCATCCGTATTATACCACTTTTGCTATGGAAGTGCCGGATAATTACAACAGCAATATGTATTATAATTTGCCGCTTAATGAGCTGATGAAGGATATAAAAACAGCTATCATGAAAGGCTATACAATAGCCTGGGATGCCGACGTAAGCAACAAAGGATTTCAGCAAATGAAGGGCTACGCCAAATGGGTGAGCGACGACAGCGAGCTGAAGGACTATGCCACGTTTACCGAAAAAAACGCAACACCCGAAATACGCCAGCAACTATTTGATACCCAGGTTACGCAGGACGACCACCTGATGCAGATAACCGGCCTCGCAAAAGATAACAAGGGCAACGACTATTTTATTGTGAAAAACTCGTGGGGCCAGGTTGGGCCTTATAAAGGTTATATTTATGTAAGTATGCCTTACTTTGTCATCAATACCATTTCGGTACTGTTAAATAAAGATGCGCTGGAGCCGGCGATGATTGCAAAGGTTGGGAAGTAATTTTAATTAGCTACTTCCCCATTGTCATTGCGAGCGAGGAACGAGCGCGGCAACCGCGAACTTTACAGAGCAACCTGCTAAGTTCGCGATTGCTTCGTT
>JBDUDE010000823.1:0-3688 GCA_040003105.1 Mucilaginibacter sp.
CGTATTTTTTCAATAACTCCCCCGCCCTTTTGGCCTGGTTAACGCCCTCATCAGACAGGTCGACATCCGTCCACCCGGTAAAACGGTTCTCTTTATTCCAAACGCTTTCGCCGTGGCGCAGCAATACTATTTTTTGCATGGTAATGTTGTTAACGATAAAAGTAACCATCAGTTTGCAGAAAAAATTGGTAAATGTGACAGGAACAGTTAAATTGCATTGAAAACCAAATAAAAAAAACCTTTAAACTATGATCCCTACAACTCCTGTTGCGGTTAAGGACGGCATCGCCAACCCCGCCCCGCTTGGTCTGTGCGCCTTTGGCATGACCACCGTTTTACTTAACCTCCATAATGCAGGCTTCTTCGAAATGAATTCGATGATATTGGCTATGGGTATTTTTTACGGCGGCCTTGCCCAGGTTATTGCCGGCATTATCGAGGCTAAAAAGAATAACACTTTCGGGCTTACTGCCTTTACATCGTACGGCTTTTTCTGGTTGTCGTTGGTGGGATTAATTGTAATCCCTAAGTTCGGCTGGGCAGCAAAACCGTCAGAAAGTGCCATGTGCGCTTACCTGGTAATGTGGGGACTGTTTACTTTATTCCTGTTTTTTGGCACGTTAAAGCTAAACCGCGCGTTGCAAATTGTATTTGGAACTTTAGTTGTATTGTTCTTTTTGTTGGCCGCTAAACATGCTACAGGCAACGAAAGCTTTGAAAAATTTGCAGGGTATGAAGGCATATTTTGCGGCGCATCTGCCATTTATGCTGGCATAGCAAATGTTTTGAATGAGGTGTACGGGAAGACTGTTTTGCCGCTTGGATAGACACGAGACACAGATTTGAACACGATTTAAGGATTTGTAAGATTTACAGGATTAACGTGCAGGTGTTATATCTTTGCGATATTAAATCGTGTTAATCATTTCAATCATTAAATCGTGTTAATTGTGCCTGATTTTAAAAAATATTACCGCCTGCCCGCAACGCCAGAAGAAGTGTATACCGCTTTAACCAACCCGCTTACCATTGAATTATGGACAGGCGAAACGGCAGAAATGTCGACCGGTCCGGGCTCAGAATTTTCGATGTGGGAAGGTAGCATTGTAGGTAAAAACCTGGAATTTGAAGAGAATAAAAAGATTGTGCAGCAATGGTACTTTGACGGGCAGCCTGAAGAATCCATAGTTACGATTAAGCTGCACCCTGATAAAGACGGCACATCTATTGAGTTAAGGCATACCAATTTACCGGCTGCCGAATATGATGATTTTGTAGAGGGTTGGGATAATAGCTACTTTGGCGCGCTCGCTGAATTTTTTGAGGTAGAGTAATCAAATCATCTTTTACATAAAAAGCGCCCGGCAATCACCGGGCGCTTTCAATTTTATAGGGTATTGTTGTTATTACTAAAACAATGTAAACTCAACCCGGCGGTTTTGCTGACGGCCTTTTGCAGTTTTATTGCTTGCAATTGGTTGTGTTTCGCCATAGCCGGTGGCTTCAATGCGTGATGCGTTTGCACCTTTGCTGACCAGGTAGGATTTGATTGATTCTGCACGCTCTTTCGAAAGCCTTAAATTGGCGTCGTTAGAACCTACGTTATCTGTATGGCCCGCCAATTTTAAGCTGAAGTTTTTAGCAACCAGCAAATCAGCAACACGATCCAAACTTGGATACGAGTGTGCACGGATAGTTGCTTTACCGAAATCAAATTCAAGATTCCTGATAGCTTCCTTAACAACTTTCCTGTCCTCTTCTGTTACATAAACCTTAACATCCGGCTTGGCAACCGGTAGCGGGCAACCTGCGCCATCAACCTTTGTTCCGGTCGGGGTGTTAGGGCACTTATCGAAAAAGTCGGGTACACCATCGCCATCGCTATCTGTGGTAAATTTAGCCAGGTTGGCATTAGTTGTAGCCAAATCTGCTTTCAATTGGTCATTTTGCGCTTTTTGCGCGTCTATCTGGCTTTGCAGCTGATTTTTAGTGTTCTGATTTTCAGTTAAATACTCTGTCCTCATTGATGAAACCGGGTTATGCGATGCCATCTGTGGTTTTGATGATTTGCCCAAAGCAAACTCTAAACCAGCATGAGCGTACGAAAACCTGTCGTTATTTGAGCCGTAGTTAAACCCGTCCAGGTTGTCTGAATAGGTAAAGTTAAGCTGGTAGCCCAAATCGATATTAACCCCGCGGGCAACATTCAATTTAACGCCAACGCCAACAGGTACAAACAATTCGTTTATCGAACCATTATCGGCACTCTTAAAATCCTGGCTTACTCCGCCGGAAGTTACTACTGGTGTGTAATGCATTGTGCCCACACCTGCGGTAATATAAGGCTGGATTGCATTTTTATTATTGCGCCAGCTAATGTTGCCCACTGTTACGTTTGCATTTAAACTTAAGGCATAATTCAGTTTGGTGCTGTAGCTATCGTACGTATTGCCCAACGGCCCTACCTGGCTGTTCTCACCTCCAAGCTTGCCACCCATAAAGTCGGCCTGTATGCCAAAGCCAGATGTTATTTGTTTTTTGATGTAGGCACCATAACCTAATTCCACTTTGGGGTGTGTAAAGTCTTGTTTTCCGTTTGAGCCTATAATGGTGTATGGACTTAACAGGCCTCCGCTTACCCCTATCGACCACGTGCGAAACGAATCTTCGCTCGAAAATGGCTTAACATAATCTGTAGTAGTCGCCCTTGTAGTATCGGGGGCTTGAGCGAATAATTTGCCGCCTACCAATAGTCCGGTTACCAGCAGGCTTGCTCTTTTAAAATTTGATTTCATGTTTGTATGATTTAATTGCGTGCTTTTTTATAGTGTAAGCACACCCCCGATTGGCAACATCAGTGCCATGTATGGGATAATGTTATCAACATGTTGACATATCGAAACAACAACAACACTGCATAAGAGGTCTAACGGGTTGACTGGCAGTGGCAATAAAAGGCAAGGCCAAGATTAACAACACCGGCGAAAAGAATGGCTTGCTGGAGCAAGGGGATAAATTTGCTGATGTTAAAAAATGAACTCAAAATAGTACAGTTTTGTCGGGAACGGAATTAACATACCCATATTGATAAATACGAACGTATTTAACGATGATAGAAAGTTGGAGAATTTAGCCCTGTTTTATCACGCCATTACCGACAACATCCCGAATAAAGCATGCGTTAATTTTTCATCAAATTTCAATACCGAATCTGCTATTGCCGCCATGGGTGTCAAACCTTTTGTAAACAATTTCCAGGCTGTATCTGCTTTTAGCTCAACCAAGGCGTCCGGCTTTTTGCCGGCTTGGTTATCAGTTAGCCCCCAGCCCATTTCTGTTTTTTGAAGGTACCAGTCCCCGCCGTCATTTGTGCTGATATTGATTTGCATTAGCGTACCGTCCCTGGCGGAAACATTGCGATAGGTATGCGGCAATGCCCGCATAAATGTATCCATACAGGGATAAAACAACTCCCTGTGCATTATACCGGGCTTGCCAACGGCATCGCGTATTTGCTGCTGATGGTGCCATTTTTCGGTGTATTCTCGCGCAATATCAAACCAGTTTTCTGACCGCTCCTCTCCTGCCCATGAAACTGGGTACTGGGCCTGTTCGAAAGGTTTTCGCGCTGCAAGGATATTATAATATTGCGGGCTTGAGCCATACACGTCATAAGCGTAATACCAGC
>JBDUDE010000372.1:0-3687 GCA_040003105.1 Mucilaginibacter sp.
CGCTGGGCGATATTGAGGATGGCAGCGCGGTCATCGCTTTGATTAAAGCCGTCAACGACCCGCGCGAAGGCGTGCGCCGCAGCGTCGTCGAATCGCTGGGGCGTTTGGGCGACAAGCGCGCGGTTCCCGCGTTGGAGCGCCGTCGCAAAGTCGAGGACGAGCATATCGTGACGGCGATGATTGATTCGGTTTTGCCTTCGCTGCGACGGGGACGCAAAATCGAGCCGCGCCCGGAAAACCGCCTGATGCCGCAGCCGATTATCAACAGCGCCATCGACAGGTACAATTGCCAATCAGGCACACCGAACGGCATCCGCAGCATCATGGCCACGGGCGAGGTAAACGGTATGATGGACAGCCAAACTGCCAGCGGGCTATCAGGCGCGCGAAACAATATAGTTACCGATAGCATGTAGGTAAACAGCAAGGGAAGGGTAATAGGGAACATAAATTGCTGTGTCTCGGTCTCGCTGTCGACTGCCGAACCAACTGCCGCAAACAACGCGCTGTAAAGCAGGTATCCGGCAAGGAAATAGAATATAAAGCAGAATAAAACTTTACCTACAGGAATGGTTTGCAGAACTGCAAGTGCGCTCATTATACCGCCAGAGGATGAAAGCGAATGCCCAAGTATTTTGGTTGAGATAACCGATAATATTATCCACGCGCTAAACTGAGTGAGCCCCACTAAGCCGACGCCGATAATTTTGCCAAGCATTAGCTGGAACGGCTTAACAGATGAGATAATAACTTCGATAATTCGGCTTGTTTTTTCTTCGATTACGCCGCGCATAACCTGGGCCCCATAAATAAATAACGACAGATAAATCAATATAGCGCAGGCAATACCAACGCCGATGTTTGCGCCAAGGTTTGTTTGGTTATCGCCGGTTGCTGTTATTTCAACAGCATTGAGCGATATGTCACTTTTAATGGAGTGCAGGATGGCAGTATCTATATGGTTTTTTATCATGCCATTATTCATGGCGATGTCGTTCATCTCGCTTCCTATTTTCTCGATAAGGGTAATGCCGGGTTTCTTTTGAGACGATATTTTTACCCCATCCTTTTTTGTAAAGTCGGCCGGTATCTGCAGCACTGCCAGGTTTCCGTTTTTCAATGCCTCGGCCTTAAGTTCGGTATATGACTGCGTCGTATTTTGAAATTCCAGATTTTTCTGATTTTTAAATTTGCCGGCAAATTGCCCGCTTTCGTCAATCACTTTTACAACCTGTTTCTCGGCCAGTTCGTTGCTGTCTTTGGCCACCAATGCAATAACAGCCCCCATGGCTAAAATCAGCAGTGGCACTACAAATATCATAACGATAAACGATTTTTTCCTTACCCTGGTAAGGTATTCGCGCTGTATAATTAACAAAACTTTGTTCATGGCTTAGCGGATTAGGTTTACTTGTTCAATAAAAATTTCGTTCATACTCGGTATTACTTCCTGCAGCATGTTGATGTGCACTTTTGGCAGCAGGTATTGCAGCACATCGTTCGAGGTGCTGTTTTCGGCAATCTTAATTTTTAGCGTATTGTCATTATCGCTTCCCTCTTTTGCCTCCACAACTTCAAAAGGCTGTTTACCGTCGAATGTTAAAGCTGTGCCGTTGTATTCAACTACGTAAGTTGCGTTTCGGTAGCTGTTGCGAATGCTTTTTACTGTGCCATCCAATATTTTGTGCGATTTATGTATCAATGCAATCGAGTCGCACAGTTCTTCAACCGATTCCATACGGTGGGTGGAGAACAGGATGGTTGCGCCTTTTTTGTTCAGTGCCAATATTTCGTCTTTAATTATCTCGGCATTTACCGGGTCGAAACCACTGAATGGTTCGTCCAAAATTATCAGGTCGGGCTCGTGCAGCACGGTGGCCACAAACTGGGCCTTTTGCTGCATGCCTTTTGAAAGTTCTTCAATCTTCTTTTTCCACCAGGTTTCCATTTCCAGCCTCTCGAACCATATTTTCAGGCGGCGCACGGCTTCGTCGCGGGTAAGGCCTTTAAGCCGGGCGAGGTAAATCATCTGCTCGCCAATCTCCATTTTTTTGTAAAGGCCGCGCTCTTCGGGCAGATAGCCAATACGGTTAATGTGCGACTGGTTGAGTTTTTCGCCATCAAAAAGCACTTCGCCGCTGTCGGGCGCGGTAATTTGGTTGATGATGCGGATAAGTGAAGTTTTGCCGGCGCCGTTTGGCCCCAGCAGGCCGAAAACCTGGCCGCTTTTTACCTCGAGGCTTACATCGCTCAGCGCCCGGTGACCGGCGTATTGTTTTACAATATTGCGGATGCTTAACATATGGGAAAGGTTTGTTTAGTTAATAATTATGGTTAAGATACGGAGATGTTTAAAATGTTACAGGTTTGAGTTGTAAATGTTGCAGTTGTTGTAAAAGTTGGAATTGTTATTGTCTGAACCATGATTTTTAAGATTTTAGGATGGATTGGTGGATGTTTGATATGGCGTGCTGAAATTTAACACTGTTGCTTCGTATAGTAATTGTTGATATCTTTAACCAAACCTTTGTATCGACTTAATCAATTTCTTCAAAAATGAAGTTTAGCGCTATCCTGTTAATTTTTTTCATTTGTGGCGCGATGAATACTTTTTCGCAGGGTGGTAAAGCACCTGTACACATCATTTTCGACAGCGATATGGGGCCGGATTATGATGATGTGGGCGCCATAACTATTTTACACGCCCTGGCCGATAAAGGCGAGGCTAAAATTTTAGCCACAATGAGCAGTACCAAATATGAAGGCGTGGCAGGCGTGCTGAGTGTTTTTAATACCTATTTTAACCGCCCGGATATTCCGATAGGCGTACCCAAAGGCGATGCCCTCGACCTGCGCGACTTTCAGCACTGGACAGATACCCTGCTGGCAAAATATCCCCATAAAATAAAAACAAATGCTGAAGCGGCTGATGCAGTGACGCTTTATCGTAAAATATTAGCCGCCCAGCCTGATAACAGTGTAACCATTGTTACTGTAGGATTTTTAACCAACCTGTCCAACTTATTAAATACTCCAGCTGATGAATATTCGCTGCTAACAGGAAAGCAACTGGTTAAAAAGAAGGTAAAACTGCTCGTAACCATGGGCGGTAAATTTCCTTCAGGCTATGAGTTTAATATTATGAAGGATGCACCAGCCTCTAAAAACGTGTACGATAACTGGGGCACCCCGGTAATATTCAGCGGGTTTGAAATAGGGGTGAAAATTAAGGCCGGTTTACCGCTGATACATAACACTACTATAAAAAACTCGCCGGTAAAAGATGTTTTTAAGCAATCCATTCCGATGGACAAAGAAGATTCATTAGGCAGGTGTAGCTGGGACGAAACCGCTGTGTTAATTGCTATAAAAGGATACAGCCAATGGTACACCCTGCATAAAGGTAAATTGACGGTAGCCGCAGATGGCAGCAATGGCTGGGACGAAAGCGGAACTAATCAATCCTACATCGTCGAAAAGCAGGATTATAAAGTTGTACAGGATGTAATTAATACGCTGATAATGCACCAGCCTGTTGGTAAGATCATCAATAAAAAAGCTACAGGACAAATCCGTATGAGCACCTCAACCAGCGAAAGGATTGCCAAAATTGAAGCGCTAAACCGGAAGATTGATAAGATAGAAGCTAATCTTAATAGGAGGGAGAAGGAGATTGCGAGGGCGGAG
>JBDUDE010000258.1:0-3680 GCA_040003105.1 Mucilaginibacter sp.
CATATAAGTGTATTGCTCAAAAAACAGCGGACCGCCCATATCAAAATCGCCAAGCGGCAGCTTATAGCCAAAGTACGATTTACCGTTTTTCCAGGGCGTACTTTTTACCCAGCTGTTTTCATACAATTCCTTCGATATAGGGTGCACCGGGGACGATGCCGAAATGATATAGGTAATCAGCGCCTCATCATACCCGAACACCGGAAAGTTCATGTCAAAATCGTTATTAGGGCTCCAATGCCAAAACAAGGTTTTATTGCCGCCCGCACTGTGCCAGTTCCAGTCGGCGGCATCCCACATTTGCTGTACGCGCTTTTGGAAATATCTTTCGGGCAGGGTTTTGCCATTGAAGTAGGCTTTAGCAGTAAGCAGGCCCATCAACAGGTATGATGTTTCAACAATATCGGCGCCATCATCAATCCGGCCAAACGGAATAGTTTTGCCCGTAGCGCCATTCATAAAATGCGGGTAAATGCCGTGGTAACAATCGGCTTTTATTAAAAAGTCTACAATCTTTACCAATCGCCTCAACGCGGTATCCCTGCCAATCCATCCGCGGTTAACTGCAACAACGGTTGATAATACACCCATCCCGGTGCCGCCGATTGCACAAGCTTCGGGGCCGAAGTTGTGTTTGCTCAGGTTTGGCTCGTCGTCGGCTTCGTTAATATAATCCCAGTAATATTCGGCTTTTACTGTATTGTCACGCTCACGGGCCAGCCCGCTAACCGGGTGTGCAAAATGCCAGAAGTACCTGAACGTTTGCCGTTGTACAATATCCAGCAAAGCAGAATCGCTGATGTTTTTGATGATACCTACCGGCGCTATGGAATTGCCGGAAACTAATTTATGCGAACCCGTTTTCTTTTGTGCTGATGCCGCTATTGTAAATAACAGGCAAGCGAGCGTGCAGGTTAATGCTTTTTTCATAAAGATGTCGTTAGGACAATCGCAAGGGCGAAATTGGTTTGGATTGAGCGGTTAAATTAGCGTTTTCTTTTATTTATGTAAAATAATGGATTTAACAGTGCGGTCGGCGGCTTAAAGCAATATCTTAGACTATTATGATTTTAACTCCATACATTTGCACCACCTGCGGTGTTCAATACGCACCATCGACCACCCCGCCAACTCATTGCAAAATCTGCGAAGACGACCGCCAATACGTAAACCCAGCAGGCCAAAGCTGGACAACACTCGCCGAACTAAACAGCACGCACAGAAACACAATTGAAGAGGGTGCGCCTGGTTTATATGCCATTTACACCCAGCCAACTTTTGCAATTGGCCAGCGTGCCCACTTGGTGGTAACGCCAGGCGGCAATATTTTGTG
Organism: Mucilaginibacter sp.; assembly: GCA_040003105.1. GTDB lineage: Bacteria > Bacteroidota > Bacteroidia > Sphingobacteriales > Sphingobacteriaceae > Mucilaginibacter. Next base: position 1,334 of record JBDUDE010000258.1, read on the forward strand.
GGATTGCATTACCAATATTGACGATGAAACTATTGAAACCATAAATAAGCTGGGCGGTATTAAAGCCATTGCCATTTCGCACCCGCATTATTTTTCTACAATAACCGAATGGAGTGAAGCTTTCGGCGACATACCGGTTTACATAAATGAATTGGATGCCGAATGGCTCTGCCGTTCAGACGCTAACATTAAATTATGGGGCGGCGGCGAACTCAATTTATGGGACGGCATCCAACTCATTCGCTGCGGCGGGCATTTCCCCGGGGCAAGTGTTTTGTTCAGCCCGCAAAACAATGGCATATTGCTGGTTGGCGATACCATACAGGTTAGCCCCGACCAAAAAACAGTTTCGTTTATGTACAGCTATCCAAATTTGGTGCCGCTGCCAAAAAAGGCAATACTGCAGATACAGGCATCCGTAATTGATAAGCCGTTTGATGCCATGTTTGGTGCTTTTGGGCGGTATGTTTTAAAAGACGCCAAAAAGTGCATGGAGTTTTCGGTAGAAAGGTATTTGACAATTTTTGAATAGACAAAGGACAGGCTTGATACATTGCACTCGAACAGCTTTGGGAATCGGCAACGGGCCACAAAACAGTTAGCGTACGGTATAAAAAATTTGGTCAGTCAGTCCGGCTAGTTGCCCGAAACTTTCAACTTTCTGTTTTATCCCTAACATTTCGCCAATCAGCATAAAGATATCAGCCGGCTTTTTTCCTTGCCCACGCAGGTATTTTATTGATGTTGACCCTGCAGATTTCGACAGTTTCTTGCCCGGCTCTTCCGTTAGCAGCGGATGGTGGTAAAAGGTAATATCAGCAAACTTATCCTCGCCTAATGCAAGCGCCAGTTGGTGTTGTGCGAGCGTGGATGGCCAAAGGTCTTCACCGCGTACTACCAGGTCGACGCCATAAAAAAGGTCATCAATTACCGATGTGAGCTGATAGGCTGGTAAGCCATCTTTGCGTTTCACTACAAAGTTTTCCATTTCTAAGGGCAAATCTGCCGTTACCGTTTCTCCGTTATAGCTTTTTACTGATAGTGGCAGGCAACCGCCGGTATCCAGCCGCCAGCTTACATTAACAGCGTCGCCGGTCGTAGTGTTGCTTTTGCAGTTGCAAACCGAATTATTTAACTGGCTGCGCGAACAGGTGCAGGCGTACACAGCACCACTATTTCGCAGTGTTTCAAATGCCTCGTTGTAAAGGTTAAGGCGATGTACCTGCGAGTAGCTCTCCTCAAATTCCTTAACACTGCGCGGGCCCTCGTCCCAGGGTATTTCTAAAAAGTTAAGGGTGTCAAAAATATCCTGAACATATTCTGTGTTTGCCCTGGCCTGGTCGATGTCATCAATCCGCAGCAAAATTTTAGCCCCGGTTTTCCGCGCGAGGGCAGCCGTGATACTGAATGACAGCACATTGCCCACATGCAGAAACCCACTTGGTGTTGGCGCAATGCGGCTTTTGTTAAAATAATTATCGAGGGTTATCATTTATCGGTGTGGCGCTGCGTAATCAGCCAAAATACAATATGTGTTGTAGCTTTTAAAATATAACATCGCTGTTTTTAAACAGCACCCCGGAATTCTGTAAATCTTTCCCTAAATAATGTAACAACTACCGATGGGTACCAGGCTACATTTGTATCATTAAATAATTAAAAAAATAAAATCATGAAATCATTATTCAAATTGATTAATACAATCAAAAACCAATCCCGAAAATGCAGCAACCCAAATTGTACCTGTCAAAACTGTACATGTGGCGACAATTGTACCTGCTCAAATTGCCTCTAATAAGCATTCCATTTTCAAAACAAGAATAGCCATTTAATTTAAGTGGCTATCTTTGTTTGGTAAGCCGGTGCTAATAATACCCCAAACCGCTTTTAAATTCATCTCCATTATAATCACTTTGAAGTATTACATAAAAAATATGGTTTGCATGCGCTGTGTTAAGGCAGTTGCGCTGTTGTTGGAAAACATGAATGCTGAGGTAGTTTATGTGCACCTGGGTGAAGTGGTATTGAAAAAACCACTCATGGCAGCAGACATCGAACAATTTAAAACCGGTTTAAAAAGTGCTGGATTTGAATTGCTGGATGATCATCGCGGACGGCAAATTGAGAAAATCAAAGCCATATTAATTGATCACATTCATTACCGGGAAGATGAAAAATTCAATTTTTCAAAAGTACTTTCAAACGAACTTGCCAAAGAGTACTCCCAATTAAGTAAGTTATTTTCGGAGACTGAAGGCGTGACGATTGAACACTATGTAATTCTGCAAAAGATAGAACGGGTTAAAGAACTGCTTGCCTATAACGAAATGAACCTTAACGAGATTTC
>JBDUDE010000629.1:0-3680 GCA_040003105.1 Mucilaginibacter sp.
TTGACTATAGGAATATAACGATTAGGGAAGGAAAGTAATAATAAACTGATGGAGCACAGAGGAAAGTCAATCCGCCCGTTTATAGGCGCCGAGAATTTTGAAATATCGCGCAGTTTTTACCGCGACCTGGGGTTTGAGGAAACAGTGCTGTTTCATAACATGTCGGTGTTTAAATCAGGCGGGTTGGCTTTTTACCTGCAGGATGGCTACGTAAAGGACTGGGTAGATAACACCATGGTTTTTATGGAAGTTGATAATGTCGACAAGTTTTGGGAGGATTTGGTGGCGTTAGACCTACCCGGTAAATATAGGCGGGTAAAAGTGACGCCGATACGGGTGGAGTCATGGGGCAAGGAATGCTTTGTGCATGACCCTTCGGGTATATTGTGGCATTTTGGGGAATTTGCTAAGTAGGCAATCCGACTTGTGGCTTTCGCGCAGGCGATCATCACGCACAGTATTCAAAGAACATTTATTGTATTTTTATTCATGTCAACCGACGATAAATCAGCGCAATTTTATAAGCTAAGGGCAAACGAATATGCTGCACATGTCCGAAATCCGAAGGAGTCGGTGTACCATGCCTATTATGAAAAGCCTGCTATGTATGCGCTGCTGCCAAATCTTGAAGGTAAAATCGTATTAAGCATCGGCTGCGGGAGTGGAGAAGACAGCGTATATCTTAAAAGGCAGGGCGCAGCAAAATCGGTAGGCATCGATATGAGCGATGAAATGATCGGCATCGCCAGGAACTCCTATCCCGAATGCGAATTCCATATTATGAATATGGAAGCCATAGATTTTCCGGGCAACAGCTTTGATTTTGTATATTCCAGCCTTGCAATTCACTATGTTGAGAATTGGAGCAACGTTTTTACACATGTATATCGTATACTAAAACCAAACTCTTCATTTCTTTTTTCCTGCGGACATCCGCTGCGGTTTGCCATGGACGACACTGGTAATGACGAATTCTTCGCCAGGACATTACAGATAAAAGAGAAGACAGATACCCGCGAAGTGACAATCACAGGAGATTATTTTGCCAAAAGAAAAACGATTGACGCCCTGGGTAAAAATACTGCAAACACATGGACAATGCCCATCGGCGATATTGCTACTATGGCAACTGATGCAGGTTTCCTTATTGAGCGGTTGGTCGACCCTCGTCCGCTGGAAGAACTTAAAGAGATTGACCCGCAAACCTACTACAGGTTAAGTAAGATACCGGAGTTTATGATTTTTAAGTTGAGGAAAATGTGACGGGAGATGTTTAATCCCCCATCAAATGCCTCAAGTACAACGCCGGGTTATCAAGGAAAGATTTGGTAAGATAAAAGTGCTCTGTATTTTCATAATTTGTTTCGCGCACTCCATCTTCATCAAACTGGTAAATGGTGGCACCCGGGTAGCAAATCAGCATAGGGGAGTGGGTGGCTATTATAAACTGCGCCCGGCCGCTCCGGTCTAGCTCATGTATAACCGACATGAAAGCCAGTATCCTTGCCGGCGACAAAGCGGCTTCGGGCTCATCAAGGATATAAATACCCGACTCGAACTGGTTATTAAATAAAGAAAGGAACGATTCGCCGTGTGATTGCTCATGCAGCGACCGGCCGCCATAGGCATTGAAAATACGGCGGTCGTCCACAGCCAATTCATCAATATAGGAAGCGAAGTTGAAAAAGCTTTCGGCCCTCATAAAAAAGCCTTCGTTTATCCTGCGTGGCGTCCAGCCGAGTTGCAGGTACCGCGCCAGTGCCGATTCATAACCTTCAAACCGGTAACCGGTGTTCAAATTATGGTTCCGGTTGCCGCCCCGCAGGCTGAAGCCGCATTGCTCTGCAATACCTTCCAGCAAGGTCGACTTGCCTGAACCGTTCTCGCCAACAAAGAATGTTACATTATTTGTTAGCGTGAGTTGTAACCCCTGGTTAAGGCTTGGGATATGCTGCAGGTACGTGCCATCCTGCGGGGAGGAGAGGAATATGCGGGATAAAAAGGGCATGGGTTGTTGCGTTTAAAGCGAATTTACGATTTTCATTTACTTTACAGAATTGTCTGCAGGCTATCTGATGATTACAAAATATCGGTTAGAAAAGCCGCGACTACGCCTGGCTAAACTTCACCCTATACTCCAAAGGAGTAATCCCGGCAACTTTTTTGAAAATGGTTCTAAAAGCCTTAACATCAGTGTATCCAACAGCATACATTACCTCATTAACGTTTTTACGCCCTGCTTCAAGGCTTCTTTTGGCCGCCTCTATTTTTATGCGCTGGATATAATCAACTGGTGAAATTTTGGTGGCACGTTTAAAACGCCTTGAAAAATTGATGCGGTTCATGGCGCAAAGGTCAGCGAGGGCTTCAACCGTAATCTTCTCTTCAACATTGTTTTCTATGTACTCCTGTACCGCTCTTATTTCGGTATCCCGGTGTTCTTTAAGTCCTTCAAAAATAATATAGGGCGACTGTGAAGTGCGGCCGATATCAATTTGCAGCACTTTGGCGCAATACAAAGCGGCCTCGCGGCCATTGTACTTTTCAACCAGGTATAGCATCAGGTTTAGGCTCGAAACTGCTCCGCCAGCGGTATAAATGCCTTTGTGATCGGTTATGATTTCGTTGGTGGCCAATTTAAGTTCGGGGAATATGCTCCGGAAATAAGACTCAGCTTTCCAATGGGTGGAGCACGACTGTCCCTTTAGCAATCCGGTGGCCGCCAATAAAAACGCGCCGGTACATAAGCTTGCAACTTCCGCACCATTCTTGTATTGCGCGGTTACCCATTCCAGCGCTTTATGACTGGTATTTATGGCAAAATCATCGCGGGTATCAAAGCTTGGCAAAATGATTACATCCGTTTTTTCTATTTGGCTAATGTCCTGCAAACCATGGAACGAGAAAGAAATATTCAGCAACTGTTGCTGCAGGTTTACGCCGGCCAGCTGAATATCATAATAGGGCGGCAGCTCGTTGTTAACGTAAAACTCGTTGGCTTTCTGCAGTACCTCAATAGCCCCGAACAGGCAGCTGGGTTTTAACACACCATCTGCCATAAAAAATGTTACCCGTTTCATGTTGCAAGTTACTTGGTTTTAATTGCACAAACAACCCCTTAAGTTGTTAAATGTACACCTCATGCAGGTGTAAATTATCCGGTAGGTTTGGTGTATTAACGTAAAACAAAATAACATGGGAAAAGTAATCAGTTTAATCAATACCACGCCGGACGGCTTTGTTGACAGTCAATATGTAAACGCCGATGCCGAATTTCATGAATTTGTACATGGCTTATTAGCCGAAACACAAACCGTAGGCTTTGGCCGCAACAGTTTTGAATTATTCCAGCAAATTTGGCCGGCAATACTCGAAAAGGAGGGTGCGGCTGAATCGCAGGTACGCATGGCGAAAGCGCTCACCGATAAACCGAAATATGTATTTTCATCGGAACTTGGTTCAACCACCTGGAGTAATTCAACCATTGTAAAGGCAATTGATGCCCATGCGATTAACCAGTTTAAACAACCCGGTGAAAAGGGCCTGCTGACAATTGGCAGCCCGGGCCTTGTTGCTGAGCTGACCAAAAGACAATTGACAGACGAGTATTATTTCTGCATTCAATCGGTGATAGCCGGGAGCGGGAGCGTGCGCCTTTTTGACAAGCTTAATTTGGATGC
>JBDUDE010000265.1:0-3679 GCA_040003105.1 Mucilaginibacter sp.
TTTGCACCCGTGAATCCAGAAGTAACGCACTTCAATATTTCAGTCTGTTTTCACGGAGCGCCGAACCAGGCAAACCGGGTTTTTAATCATTCAATTTTTTTATACAATGACTTATTTCACCAAATTACCGGCAGTATTACTACTGGCTGACGGAACTGTGTTTTATGGTAAAGCTGCCGGAAAAATGGGAACTACCACCGGCGAAATTTGCTTTAATACCGGCATGACCGGCTACCAGGAAATCTTTACTGATCCGTCGTACTTCGGGCAAATTATGGTTACCACCAATGCGCATATCGGCAATTATGGCATAGCCGATGAAGAGGTAGAATCGGGCAATATTCAAATTGCCGGCCTTGTTTGTAAAAATTACAATATTGCCTACAGCCGCAAGCAAGCCAATGAGTCGATACAGGATTATTTCCAGGAGCAAAATATAGTTGGCATATCTGATATTGATACCCGCCAGTTGGTTAGGCATATCCGCGATAAAGGAGCGATGAATGCCATCATCTCATCAGAGATACTGGACATTGATGAATTGAAAGCAAAGCTTGACGAGGTACCTTCAATGGATGGTTTGGAACTGTCATCAAAAGTATCAACAACCGAAACCTACACTTTCGGCAGCGAAGACGCCACTTACCGTGTTGCTGTACTCGACCTCGGCGTAAAGAAAAACATCCTGCGCAATTTCGATGACCGTGATGTATACGCAAAAGTGTTCCCGGCAAAAACTACTTTCAACGAAATGGAAACTGATTTTTCGCCAACCGGGTACTTTATCTCCAACGGTCCCGGCGACCCATCGGCGATGCCCTACGCTGTTGAAACTGTGAAAGATATTTTAAAATCGGAAAAACCGATGTTTGGTATCTGCCTCGGTCACCAATTGCTGGCGCTGGCAAATGATATCCCTACCATAAAAATGTTTAACGGCCACCGCGGCTTAAATCACCCGGTAAAAAACGTTATCATTAACCATTGCGAAGTAACATCGCAAAACCACGGTTTCGGTGTAGTGCCTGAGGCGGTGAGGGCATCTGATAAGGTGGAAATTACCCACGTTAACCTCAATGACCAATCGATAGAAGGTATCCGCGTAAAAGGCAAAAAAGCTTTCTCGGTACAATATCACCCGGAATCATCACCCGGCCCGCATGACAGCAGGTATTTGTTTGATGATTTTATCAATTTGATGAAGAACTAAAAACATAAATAAAGCGGTTGATGATAATTAACCGCTTTTTTGTTTCACCCCGTTTCACTGTGTGCCGTACAAAAAGAGAACGAAACAGTGCTTACTGTCTTTTCAGAAACTCCTGCCTGGCTGTAATTAAGTTATATATAAATACCCCTCCTTGCATCCCAATAAATACTGCATCATCAGCAATTACTATTGAGTTATCTACCTATCAATAATATATTTTATATTGATATAGCTTATTTGATAGATAACCTGACGTTGTGTTCCGTTCGCTTCCTGTTCGGCACACTGCGATACATGATGAAACAGTATATTTTCAATTGCTATAATTTACTGATAGTATCCAACAGCATTAAGTGTTCCGTTCGCTTTGTGTTCGGCACACTCCGATACAGGGTGAAACAGAATATTTTCAACTGATATAATTTACTGAAAGCATTCATCTGCTATAAGTGTTTCGTTCGCATTGTGTTCGGCACACTCCGAAACGGCGTGAAACAATGTTTTTTCAATCAACATAATTTAAATATAGAAAGCAATGTTAATCTGTGTGCTGTTTCACGGTGTTGCAGGTTGTGCGTTACAATACCCGAACGAAACAATCAGATCTACGCTGCTAAACCTAATGGATGGCCATTATTAAGCTGGTAAAACAAACTCAAAGTACTTCCTGCTACGTTGGATGAGCAGAAATTACGGGCTTTTTGTGCCTGATTGTTTATTCAAGCATAAATTTAGCTAAATTTGTAATATTACAAACGCCATAGCCGTAACCTCATTAAAAACCGAGTAATATGTCATCTGCATTGAAATATTTAGTCGACGAAAAAGGGCATAAAACCAGTGTTCTTGTTCCGGTTAAAACCTGGGACGACCTTAATGACAGATATAAAAAACTTGACAAAAAGTTAAGCATTTTAACTGGCATACAGGCAGGAATAAACGAAGTTAAGGAAGCCAGGAACAATGGTAAAAAATTACAATCTTTAGCAGACTTTTTAAGTGAAGGTAATAGTTAACATTACTTCGAATTTCAAGAAGGAAGCCAAGCCATTACTTAAAAAGCATGCCTCGTTAAAGACAGATTTGGCCGGTCTTGAAAAAGACCTTCTGCAAAATCCCAGGCAGGGAACTCCTCTCGGTAATAATGCATACAAGATACGTTTGAAGATTTCAAGTAAAGGCAAAGGCAAAAGCGGCGGTGCACGAGTTATCTCCTATCTAGAAACCGAATTTGTTTCGATAATCGAACATGTCGATAGTGTAATCATTGTAAACCTGCTTTCTATTTATGATAAATCGGAAACAGAAACTATCACGGATAAAGAGTTAAAAACCTTGATTTCCAACGTACATAGTTAACGTTTGATCTATGTAAAACAGGCATCAATACCAGCGGGTATACTGTTTCACCGTGTTGCAGGTTGTTCTGTCCCACAACCGAACGGAACAGCAAATGTTCCTGTTAAATAATCAAATATTTATTTCTTCAAATAATAATCCGGCACCTTCAAAGTAGGTTTCTCCACATCCCAAATAATGCTGGTAACCCTCCACCCTTTCGGGGTTTTTATGAGCTGAAAACTGTTAACACCACGCTCTGCGGGTTTGTCGCGGGTGTTAATATAGGTCACATAGGTGCTTATCCTTTGCGCAATGCGTCCGAATTGCTCGGTGCGGCCAAAAGCCTCTTCCTCGTAAAACATGTGGATGTGGGCGCTTTCTATAAACTGTTTAAATAAATCATGAAATTGCGGGAGGGTAAATATCTGCGCCGTATCGGTACGGAAATTTATAAAGTGCGCTTCGGGGATAAAATAATTTTGTATTTCGTTATATCTCGGTTGCTCTCCCTCTTTAAAACTGATGGCTGTGTAAGCATCCTGTACGGCTTTTGTTATGGCGCTGTCGTCAGGCACAGTGTACGTTTTAGTGGCTGCAGAGTCGGCATCGCCGATGGTTTTTTTTACCGAAACATGGCACGATGATAAAACAACAGCACAAGCAAGCAGGATAAATAAGGCTTTCATGATGAATTTTTTAATTGCGATTAAACTTTATGGGTTGATACTCATCTAAAGATATAAATTCCACCGATAATCCGGTAGATACTCACCGATAATTTCCGTCCTATTCGGCGACGAGGGTAATCTGTTCACCGACATTTTCCCGCATTTCGCCTAATACCGTTATGCAAAAAAGCGTTTTCACAGCAATTTTGTGCCACAAATCAAATCCTTTTTATGAAAACGCAACTCGCAATTCAATTGGTACACCTGGTAGTAAAAGCTGCTGAACACTTACATTCCATATTACATTCTATCGGGCATTTAATCAGCTAAGGCCCGTTTCAACTCCTTTAATCTCCCCCCTAAGCGGGGAGATTAAAATGAGTCTCCCGTAATTTTTATGCCATTTAACTTAAACCTCATTGATAATTCACTAATCCGTTGCATTTTTACAGCATGGCAG
>JBDUDE010000668.1:0-3671 GCA_040003105.1 Mucilaginibacter sp.
GGCGTGGAATAAATAAACTACGAATTAACGCCGATGGTAGCTTCGCAAGCATTGTGGATGACGACATCAGCAATTTAATTGTTGAATGCAACCAAAACTCGCTTGCCTTTTTTAATAACCAGGTTTGGATTGGCACAACCCGGGGCCTGGTGGTTCTAAAAGACAAGACTTCACCGCGGCATGCTACCATCCCATACACTATTATGCAAGATGTGCAGTTTTTTAACGATCAGCAGGTTAAATATTACTACAAAGATGGCTACCGGCTGCCCCATAATTTAGCGTTGCCTTTTAATAACAGCCATATTACGCTTGGCTTTAAGGGCATTAACCTTAAAAATTCTTCCGGGGTGCTATATTCCTACAAGCTATCTCCTATCGAAAACAGATTCAGCCCGTTATCGAAAAATGATGTGGTCGACTATCCTTCGTTACCACCGGGCGAGTATGTGTTTAACGTAAAATCGTTGGTGCCGGGTGGGCGGCAGTCAAACACAGCTACTTTTTCTTTTGAAATTACACCCGCGTATTATCAAACCGTTTTATTTAAAATTTGCGCTGTCTTGCTTTGCTTGTTTACAGGCATCTCAGTTTTTAATTATTATAAAACAAAGGAAAAACGGAAACAGCGGTTAATTGAGAATTTACGCATGGAGGAGCAGGTTAAAATACGTAAACAAACCGCCGAGGACTTCCATGACGACCTTGGGAATAAATTAACCCGGATAAACGTACTGTCAGATATTCTTTACAAAAAAGCCAATGCACACTATCCGGAAGATAAAAAAATCATCAGCCAGATAAAAGAAAGCGCCGATGCGTTGTTTACCGGCAGCAAGCACATTTTATGGGCGCTCGACCCTGATAACGACCAGCTGACACAGGTTTTGCACCACATAGCTGACTTTGGCATTGACATGTTTGCAAATACCGGCATACATTTTTTGCCGCAAATAAGCCTAATGGAATTTAGCCGCGTTACCCTGCTGCTAGGCCGGGGCCGTAATATTATATTGATAATTAAAGAACTGCTTAATAATGTACTAAAACACTCCGAAGCAAAAAATGTAGTACTTTCAACATCAGTAAACGGCGATAAAAATATTTGCATCAGCATTGAGGACGATGGCAAAGGGTTTGATTTGGAAACGGTAAAAAAAGGCAACGGTATGCGAAATATTTACAATCGTGCAAAAAAAATTGAAGCTCAAATCGAACTATATTCGTCGGAAGGCAACGGTACGCGTATTATATTGGTATTAAAGAAACAAGCCACTTAGTTAATATCACAATGACGGCAAAAACAAAAACAATTGTATTGATTGAGGATGATGAGGTTTTATGCAGCTCATACACCACGTTGCTGAACGACGAAGATGACCTGCGTGTAGTTAATGCCTATCACTCGTGCGAGGACGCTTTAAAATACATTAGCGACGACCGGCCTCATGTAATTTTGCTTGATTTTGAACTTCAGGGTATCAATGGCATTGATGCTATCCCCCTTATTAAAGAGAAAGTGCCAAGATGCCATATTATCATGCTTACGGTTTACGAGTCGCAGGATAAGGTGCTTGATGCCCTTGCAAACGGTGCATCGGGTTATCTTACAAAAAACAGCCCCATCTCAAAAATCATCGATTCGATACGTGAAGTTATGGAGGGTGGCGGGCCCATGAGCACCAACGTGGCCCGTATGGTTATTAAATCGCTCCAAAAAAACCACCACTCGCCCCTGTCTAAACGCGAAACCCAGGTACTGGAGTTAGTTAGCCAGGGCAAAAGCCGCTTCCAGATAGCACATGAGCTTGCTATTTATGCCGAAACGGTAAAAACCCACATATCAAACATCTACTTAAAGCTAAATGTAAATTCAAAAGCGGATGCCCTTAAAGCCGCCCGCGATGGAAAATTAATATAGCATTGCGGCCCTCGCAAGGGTTTAATCAGTCCTTTACCCGCCGGCATCCCCCAAACCGGGGGATAATTTTCGCTTTTAAGCAGGCTAACTTAGCGCACAACAACCAAACCAGGTTTAAGCGCAAGGTGTATGAAAACGATAAAAGTACTAAGCAACCAAATCAAAATTTATAACGAAACAGCAACCAATGCCAGTTGTAACAACTTGCAGGAAGATTTTTCAATACGCTTTGTTTTACAGGGACATGAACGGTTCAGGCTTGGCAAACGGAATTTAACTGTACACCCCGGCAGCTTTTTGGCGATTAATGAAGGTACCGTTTTCAGCAGCAGCGTTTACGCCGATGTACCGGCAAATACATTTGCCATTTTATATTCTCCTGCATTCCTCAAAACATTTCACCGCGACTACCTACTTTCAGAAACAGCCCTGCTTGACGACCCTTTTAGCACGGGCGACACCGCAGCAACATTTTTAGAAACGCTTTACCCCTTTAGCGGCAATATGATGTTTAATTTATTGCATTTAAAGGGCCATCTTGCAAACGCCCAACATGATGAAGCATTGATAAGTGAGTATGTTTATCGTTGCCTTCTAAACTTTTACAAGCTTTATGGCAATGAAATAATAACAAAAAAAAATCAGTTGGCTGTATTAAATCCCGGCACAAAGGCCGAACTTTTCAGGCGGCTGAACAATGCTAAGGATTATATGCTGAGCAATTATAACCAGCCAATCTCCATCCAGGAAATCAGCAGCCATGCCTGTTTGTCCGAAATTCATTTTTTTCGCTCATTTAAGCAAATCTACAACTGTTCGCCGCACCAGTACCTGATACAAGCAAGGTTAAACAATGCGCAGTATATGCTGAAAAACACAAGTTATGCAGTATCCGAAATTGTAAACCTTATTGGTTTTGATAATACCAGTTCATTCATCAGGTTGTTTAAAGAGCGCTTTGGCGATACGCCGGGGAGTTTTAGAGGCAAGATTGTGGCGTAGTATAACGGCCTATGCATTGATGTATTAGTTCAGCTAATAAAGCCCCCCGAAGCAACTGCCTTTATTTTATGCAAAATTTGCCTTTTATAAAGCGAGAACCCTAATGGGATTTGCAACCGCTAAATAATTTTTGAAGCCAACAGTATCGCAATCGCTTCCTTTCCGCAGTTTACATGTAATTTACGATAGGTATTCCTAAGGTGCGAGCGGGCCGTGTCATAGGCTATACACATTTCGTGGGCTATTAGTTTTACGCTGTAGCCCTTGGTAAGCAGGTGTAGTATTTCGGCCTCGCGGTTGGTAAGGTCGTATTTAAGCTGAACGTTGTTGTTATCCTTGGCAGCTTTAAAAGAGTTTATCACCTTCTTTGCAATCAAAGGCGACATTGGCGCCCCGCCACTTAAGGCTTCCTTTATAGCGTCAAAAAACTTTTCGGGCGACGTTTTTTTCAGAATATAGCCATCGGCGCCGGCGCAAATGCTTTTAAATAAGCGCTCGTCATCTTCAAACTGGGTGTACATTATTATTGGCGTTTCGGGCCTTGCTTCCTTAATTTCTTCAACACCTGTAATACCATCTTTCCCAGGCATGTCGATATCCATAATTACCAGATCGGGCTGGCATTGCTTAACCTGGTTTTTAACGTCGTTAACGTTGTTAAAATCGCCAACAACGGTATAGCCTTCCTGTGCATTCAGCAAATAAACCAGGGAGTTCCTTAAGGCTTCGTTATCTTCGTATATTAATA
>JBDUDE010000066.1:0-3668 GCA_040003105.1 Mucilaginibacter sp.
TATGGCCATTTTAGAGAACGACTTTTTACGGGTAGAAATCGATGCAAAAGGCGCCCAGCTTAGCTCTGTTTTTAATAAAGAAACGCAAACTGAACATATATGGCAGGCCGATGCGAATATATGGCCATGGCATGCGCCGAACCTGTTCCCGGTAGTGGGCGGTTTGATAAATGATGAACTGTTGGTTGATGGACAGGCTTATCACATGAGCCGGCATGGTTTTGCACGGCAGTCGGAATTTGTTTTGCTGGAAAGCGATGACTTGAATGCAGCTTTTTCCTTGCCCAATAGCGAAACCACGCTGAAAGTATATCCCTACAAATTTGATTTCCAGGTTTTATATACGCTGATTGATAATGCCCTGCGGCTTACCTATAAGCTTATCAGCCACGATAAAAAAACGATCTATTTTTCGGTGGGTGGTCATCCGGCGTTCAGGGTGCCATTTAGTCCCGGAGAAAAATATGAAGACTATTACCTGGAGTTTGAAACCGCCGAAAAGCTGGAAACACACTCCTTATCGGCTGACGGCTTTTTTACCGGCGAAACCCACCCCGTGTCATCACCCAATAGCCGGCTGTATTTAACCCGGGACTTATTTAAAGCCGATGCATTGGTATTTAAAAACCTGAAATCGCGCGAAGTTTCCATCAAGAGCGATAACCACGATAAATCGATCTCGGTTGAGTTTCCACATTTTAATTACTTAGGCGTTTGGGCCAAACCGGGCGCCGACTTTGTATGCATCGAGCCCTGGCTCGGCTGCGCTGATTCCGTTGGAAAACACGTCGACATCAGCCAAAAAGAAGATATCCAGCAATTAAAACCCGGCCACGTTTTTGAAGCGGCGTTTTTTATAAGCGTATAAGTCGATTTTTGCATTTCCACTCAACCACAACATACAAATTGCCGTCCGGCTTTAGCCGACGGTTATGCAAAATAACAAGATGGGGCTTTAGCCAAACCCAGGATGCTAATTGTTTGCCTTCGCCACACTAATTGTTTCATCCGCTGCCTTCGCCCCGTAGTTTATCGCCAAATCACCCTTTAAATTGCTTTTAACGCTCGTAATAAGTTTATCGTTAACCATAAACCGGTAACTCGTATTCGGCTTTAGCTGGTGCAAAACATACGCAACTGGTACAGCACTGCTTTGCTGCCACTCCATTTTACCGGCATCCCAATTTTTTATGCTGATAGATAAACCCCGGGCCGACGTAGCATCTAACGAAGCAATCGTACTGTTCCCGTTAAAATAAGACAGCTTGTTTTTGGTTGAATTAAAACCAAAATTTTTGACATCGGTTACCTTAAACTTATGGTCGGAAACCGAATAGCTGTCATTATCAAGTTTGATAGCTAACTTTTTACCCCTGAAATTGTAATTCAACTCCGTGCCGGCAAGTTCGGGCGTAATATGCGGTTCAAGGTAAAAGCGGTTGTACAGCGGGTTTATGCCATAAATTGCCTGGTACAAACCAACAATAGAAAGACTGTTCCCCGATAATATATCATCGCCCTGTCCATCCTGTTTTTCCCTGGCATAACGCTGAAATGCAAGACCATCTTTACTATACTGCTCCAGCACGTTTTTTACATATTTTAATGCCAGCGTAGGGTTATAATCAGCATACGCTTTTACCGCTATCGAACCCCATGATAAAAACAAGTCGCCATTTTCGTACGATGGGAATGGAAATTGCGTTTGCCTTGCCTCGCTTGGTTCGTACGAATACATGCACAGCGGCCAGAAAAACAATTTTTCTTTTACCATTTGTGCCTCTATGCCATCAAGTATTATTTTTTTGCGTGCATTGTCATCACATATTCCATAAGCAATGGCCATAAAGTTTACCGGGGTAACCATATTGCGGCCATGTACCGATTTATCCTTATCGATCCAATAATCATAGCAGCCTTTTTCCTCATCCCAAAAACCGCCATCTTTTATACTCTTGTTAAAACTGGCTTTCAATTTTGAAGCAAAAGCCGCGTAATATTTTGCTTTCGCCGAATTGCCCAACTGCTGTTCAATATCGGCCCATTTTACCAGTGCATGGTATAGATTGGCATTTACAAAAGCATTTTCATACGATGCCCAAACGATGTCGATCCAGTCGCTGCTGCGCTTTTGGGTGTGGCTGTCGGTCATCATTTCAACCAGGCCGTTGTGATTTTCGTCCCTCTTCAAAATCCAGTCCAAAGCCTTTTCGCAGGATAACTGGTGCGTTTTTATCCAGGTTTTATTGCCCGTCATATCATATAGCTCAGCAATATTGGTCACAAAATCAGGGTTCGAATCCATTAGAATCCCCCATTGAGCCTCATAAAAACCTTCTTTATTAAACTTGCCGGGCATAGCGTCCTCGTTGGTATAAGCCCAACGCGGGTAAACCCTGCCGTCGGGTTTTATGGCATGGTCGCGGTAATAATCCAGGGTACTTTCATAGCCTTTTAAATAGGAAGGGTCGTTTATAGCCAGGCCCATCTGCGCAATATATTGTTCGTGCAGGCAGATTGGCCCATAAGGCGTGTGCCAGCTGTTGCCCCCAAAATGCAGCGAATCTATCACGCCGATCCGTGCAATGGTATTCAAAACAGCGCCCACCTTATCGCCATCAACTCCCTTAAAATCGCCGCGACCGTATTTTTGTTTGAAATCAAAATAAGTTAGAGTGATGCTTTGTTTGCTGATGCCGGCAGGAACAGTAAATGGCGCCCACACATCAGTATGACCCCTGATGAACCTGCGGCGATTAGTCCCCGTATCGCCTTTTGGCAGCATTTCTTTCCCCGATATAGTGATGGTGTAAGCCAGCTTATCATCATTAGTCCGCGAGTATTTCATGGCCACATTTTTACCGGGCGAGCTAACGGTAATGTTTAACCCATTATTGGTTTTACTGTTCCAAAAATTCGTCGACCGCGTGTGTACGCCGTAAGTACACAGCTTCTCGTTAAACAAATAAAACCAGGCCAGCCCTCCGTAGCCCTGGTAAGCGCCTTCCCAGGTGTTAATATTATCAAAATTAAATACGGGCGTCGCCGCTTCGTCGGCCTTTATTGCCTTTGCTGAACTTCTTTCTATTGTCCAGTTTATGGTTTTACCGGTAACCGTAAATATCCAGTTCTCTTTAACATCGCCATAATTTATGCCGGTTAACTTAAATATATTTCCCTGCTTTAACAGTACCGGCGTTCCTTTTAAATGCAACGATGAATAAGTTACGCCACCAACGTTTACCGATGTAAATATCCCATCGGCGCTGCTGATAACTTTTTGCCCGTTAACAACCAGCGAGGTTATCGTGGCGCGGTCCCCATAATCAAGTGTTAATTTTATTTTGGGGCTGCTAATGGTTATTTCTGTTGCACTGGTTAAAGCCGGCAAAAAAGCAATTGAACAATAAATTAACGCGGCGAAGATTTTTTTACCTAACATATGTTTTTCGTTTGCAGATGAAATAGTTTACCGGCGGTTGGATTATGGTAGCCTGCCAGCATCTCCAAAATTAACATATAAGTTGGCATCCGGTTAAATTTTGAAAGGTAAAATCCGGCAGGGAAAGTGGTCGGGGAGTTTAGGTTGGAGGTTAGTCATTAGTAACACAAAACAGCCCCGCCGAAGCGGGGCCGTGAATGTCATCCCTAATCAATTACCGTTAATA
>JBDUDE010000874.1:0-3667 GCA_040003105.1 Mucilaginibacter sp.
TTCGTCATTGAGGTATAAACATTAAAACTAAACATCATGAAAGATTTTCTTTTCGTTTACAGGAACGACTACAAAAACCAACCGGTGGGCACGCCCGAAGAACTGCAGGCCATAACAAAAAGGTGGATGGACTGGGTTGGCGGCATTGCAGCCCAAAACAAACTGAGCAGCGTGGGCAACCGCCTGCATGACGATGGCAGGGTGGTACGGCCAAACAATGTGGTTACCGATGGCCCTTATACCGAAATTAAAGAACTGATTGGCGGCTACTCCATTGTTAAAGTTGAAACATTGGAAGAAGCTGTTGAACTTGCAAAAGGCTGCCCTATTTTTGAATTTGGCGGTAATGTTGAAGTTAGAGCGGTTAACGCCATGTAAACCGGCCAATAACTAACGTTGGTTGATCGGCAATAAAGCAAATTCTTTCCCGCAGGTTGTCCTATCAACCAATGTTCGTTCGTCATTGAGGTATAAACACTAAAAACTAAACATCATGAAAGATTTTCTTTTCGTTTACCGCAACGATTACAAAAACCAGCCAATTCCATCGCCCGAAGAACTGCAGGCCCATATGAAAAAATGGATGGACTGGATAAGTGGCATAGCCGCCGAAGGCAAACTGGTTGAGCGCGGAGCGCCACTTGGCAATGAAGGCAAGGTTGTTCGCCCGGGCAACGTGGTTACCGATGGCCCGTACATTGAAGTTAAGGAACTGATTGGCGGGTTCTCGATTGTAAAAGTCGAATCGTACGACGACGCTGTGGAACTTGCAAAAGGCTGCCCTGTTTTTGAAGGTGGCGGCAATGTTGAAGTGCGGGAGATTAACCCTTTGTAATTTATTAAATATCGAATGATGAATGCCGGACATTGAATGACGAAGTAAAGAAACTTCGGAATTGCACATTCGAAATTCATTATTCGATATTAATTTGTCCCGTTTTATAACCAAACACTACCTGGCCTTTGTATTTTTGCAGAGGCCTCTTTTATGATGGAACAACAGGAACTGATACCGCACTTATTCCGCACCGAGTTTAGTAAAATTACTGCTGTACTGGCTAAACTGTTTGGTTTTGAGCATATCGAAATTGCCGAGGATATAGCCAGCGATACTTTCCTGCTGGCCTCGGAAACCTGGAGCCTGAAAGGCCTGCCCGATAACCCGGCGGCGTGGTTGTACACCGTTGCCAAAAACAAAGCCCGCGACTATCTGCGCCGAAACAAGCTTTTCAGCGAAAAAATAACTACAGAAATCCAATACAGTAGTACCGAGTTGCACGAAATAGAGATAGACTTGTCGGACAATAACATTATCGACAGCCAGCTGCAAATGATGTTCGCCATTTGTCAGCCAGCTATCCCGGCTGAAGCGCAGATAGGCCTTGCATTACGCATACTTTGCGGTTTTGGCATCGAAGAAATTGCGAATGCTTTCCTCAGTAACAAAGAAACCATTAACAAACGCCTGCTACGGGCCAAGAACAAGCTGCGCGAGGATAATGTAAAGATAGCTTTCCCACCAAATCCGGAAATTGATAAACGGCTTGAGACTGTGTTAACGACACTATACCTACTGTTTAACGAGGGCTATTATTCTGTTTCGCAAAACACAACTGTGCGCAAGGATTTATGCGTTGAGGCTATGCGCCTGTGTTACTTGCTCACCATAAACGAAGCTACCAACAAACCTAAGGTAAACGCCATGCTGGCCTTAATGTGTTTCCATGCATCGCGGTTTGATGCCCGGATAAACGCCGATGGCGAGCAGGTTTTATATGCCGATCAGGATACCTCCCTTTGGGATAGCGAGTTAATTGTCCGCGGCAAGCATTTTTTAAACAAAGCCGCAACAGGTAACCAGCTAACAAAATACCATATAGAAGCCGGCATTGCCTGGTGGCATACCTACCATGAGGATAGCGCAGAAAAATGGGAAAGTATTTTACAGCTATACAACAGGCTGCTAACGATTGAGTACTCGCCCATGGCCGCCCTTAACCGCACCTATGCCCTTGCCAGGGCCAATGGCAAGCCTTCAGCCATTGCCGAAGCAGAAAAACTGAAACTGGAAGATAGTCATTTGTACTATGCGCTGCTGGGGTTTTTGTATACCGATGTGGATAATAAAAAGGCTATCCGGCATTTAAAAACTGCAATGAAACTGGCGAAATCGGAGACAAATAAAGCGACAATTGAAAAGACAATACAGAAAATCCATTCGTGAAATTCGCCTTAATTCGTGAAAATTATTGCTTATTCAAAATTCACCCCGCCATAGCTTGAGTTTATGGCAATGCGCGAATCGGAGTTGCCTTTCCCAACATAACCTTTATAACTATGTGTCATGCTAACATGCTTACTTCCTTCCGGAGGGTTTTTGGCGGTTATGGTTACTTTATTATCGTTGTATTTAAACCCGCTGCCATAACTCGTTACAATATCAAAGTCGAAATTGCTCGATTGAGATATGCCCAGCGAAACATCCGAATAGGAGGTGTTAATATTTAGCTTTTTAAATGAGTTGGAAAGATCCCTTATTTTAAACCCGCCACCATATGCTAAATTTACGTCGGCTGTGTTATTCAACTTACCTAACCTAAACGAGGCGTAACTTAAATCTGCCCTGATATTATTACATTCTTCTACGTCGACGCTCCCGTACGAAAAAGCGAGCTTGCCGCCATTCATGGCAGCAACTTTTAAACTGCAATAACTACCCTCAATTTCGTTGTAGTTGCTCGACAGGCTTTGCGCCGTTACGCTGCCCTGTGAGGCAACAATGCGCACCCTCCCATTAAGACTGGGCAAGAATATTGAACCATAGCTGCTTTCAACGTTTAAATCAGTTTGGGCCGGCATGTAAACCACATAATTTATATTTAGTTTATGCTTTTTATTTTTCCCTCCAAAATTAAAAAAACTCCAAAAGCCCTCATCATCATCATCATTATGCTCAATATCAGTAACAAATGATACCTGGTCGCCGTTTTTATTGTCGCGTATTTGTACGCCATCAATCAGTCGCTGTGCATCACTATCGCTGCCTGCTTCGGCCTTAATTTCTATGTCAACCCTAACCTGGCTTTTATCCCAGGTATTTACTGTAATTTTACCGTACTGATTGCTCAACCTTATTTTGTCGTTGCCATTAAGCGGGTAGCTTTTGCTGTAATTTTTCTCTCTTACGCCGGGCCCTTTCGATCCGGATTCCTCATCATTTTTGGAAAACCCTAAATTAAGGTTACCAAGCAGGTCACCAAGGTCTATGTTAATTCCAGAAGCGGGACCGGAATTATTTTCATTATCCTCAATCTGTATGCTCGATGTAATGTTGTTGACAGTTGCCGAAATATGTTTACCCAAATCTTTCAGATCAGCCTTTAAATTCTGCGCCAGGTTATCCATTTTCAGCTCGAAGCCGTTATTATCAAAATTTGTGCTCACCGATAGCGATGGCTTTGTTTGAATAGATATAGTTTGGGCAAGCCCTGCAGTACAGCCTATAAAAAATGCCATTAACAGCAGCACGGGCTTATATGCTTTTAGTTTCATTGTTCTGTTCCTTTTTTGATTTGTTTAACTGCTCAATAACATCCAGCTGCTGTGTAAGTACTTGTGTTTGCACCTGCAGGTTGCGTATCATTGCGCGTAAAACACGTTCCTGGTT
>JBDUDE010000173.1:0-3664 GCA_040003105.1 Mucilaginibacter sp.
CCTTCCTGTTGGGCTATACCTACCAAAAAGCCCGTCATGGTTTTTCCTGCCGATGCCCAGTACCAGAGGCTATCGGCTGTAAATGTTCCGAAATATTTCTCGGTTACTATTTTACCGCCTTTAAGTATAATAAATGCTTTTGTGCCCTTGCTTTGCAGGTAGGGGTAAAGGTTGTTGAGCGCAGTATTGTCCCAGCCAAACGACGCAGCCGTGGTGGTTTGCCATTCGGTGGTGCCGGTTGGCGGGAAATAAACTGGTTGGGTTGATGGAGTTTTATTAGGATTGTCTTTTTTGCAGGATGCTGTGAAAATGAAACATAGAATAATAAAGTAGGGGGAGAATTTTTTCATAGTATATTATACGGTTTCGACCACCGAATAGTTAGTTGCAGCCTCACCGGTTAACACTAATTATTAATGTATTCCAGTTCTTTTGTCGTGTTCATTACGCTTGCATTGCGCAAATGTGAATTAACCGGCGAGATTAACTTATAAGGACGATTAAAAGCTTCCTGCCTTACTTTAAAGTGTTCTGCCAATTTCCGTATTACCTCTTTAGACAACCCTTTTTTATAATTCAAAATATCCGAAACGTACCCTTTGCTAATGCCCAGTATAGCCGTCATTTCCTGTGGTTTTAAATGATGGTCGTGCATTAATGAACGTAATAGTGTGATAGGGTCTGTTTCTCTAAAGGTGTTATGTTCCTCATCGTATTTTTCAATCAGGAGGGTTAACAGGTCAATCTCATCCTGGAATACTTCACCGCCTTGCATTAAAACGGCATCAAGTTGAGCGCAATATTCGTTATACTGCTCCCTGTTTTTAATAATGGTGTATTTTAATGTTGATGTTTCCATTTTTAATAAAGATTAATGGTGTACTGCAAATTGTCGTTACATATTTTGTCATAAGCCGAATGCGTTCCTATCCAGCACACAAATAAATGAACTTGCTTTGCGCCGAAAATATAATTACAAATCATTCGGTAATTATTTCCGCCAATATCAAAAATCACCCGGTTACTGCCTTTTCCCAAAAGGTCGGCAGTATTAAAAGTATGTTTGATGTCACCCGGCTGTTCCCAATTCGCAAGTTTTAACTTTTCAATCCAGTCCTCAAGCGAAGCCTTACTTTGTGCATTTGTGCGTACAAAATCTTCCAGCGTTTGTTTCTTAATAAGGTGGACTTTCATTCCTATAGCAAATATAAATCAAATAGTTCGCATTTTGTGAACATTATGCCCTATTTTTTGTTGATAGATTCTATCGTAATTAGAAGCGAATATTTTCTTACTTTGGATAATAAAACAAATCTACCATGCCCGAATTACCCGACCTCCAGGTTTTTAGTCACAATCTCACCAAGCTATTTAAAGGAAAAAAGCTTGAAAAAATAGAGATTAAAGTTGCACAAAAGCTAAATGTGCCCGAAAAAAAAGTGCAAGATGCCCTGGAAGGCAGTAAGCTTGATAAGGTTGTTCGCGTTGGTAAGGAACTGCAATTTTAGTTTGATAATAACCATGTACTGGCTACGCACCTGATGCTGCATGGGCAGCTGCAGCAATTTGATAAAATCAACAGTCATAAATTTACCATAGTCGAAATGCTGTTTGAAGGTGATAAAGGTTTAGCCCTAACCGACTTCCAAAAAGCCGCCACCCCAACGCTCGATCCGGAAAAGCTGGATACGCCGGACGCGCTGCACTTTGACGAAAAATACCTGGAAGAAAAATTAAACAAAACCAAAACCCCGGTTAAAACGTTGCTCATGGACCAAAAGGTTTTGCGCGGAATTGGCAATGCTTATGCTGATGAAATATTGTACGATGCTAAATTGTCGCCATTCTCCGTTTCCAACAAAATACCGGCGGCCAAAGTTAAGCAATTGGCAAAATCGATAAAGAAAGTATTGGAAGATGCCGAAAAACAGATTTTAAAAAATACGCCTGATATCATCAGCGGCGAATTCAGGGATTTTATGCTGGTTCATCAGCCTAAAAGGAAACAAACACCCGCCGGTGAAACCATCCATCAAAAGCCAGTTGGCTCACGCAAAACCTATTATACCGACGAGCAGGAATTGTTCTCGTAGAGACGCAATATTTTGTGTCTCGAACCTTAATTTATTTGTTCACGCAAAACCTGTCAGCGGGAGACGCAAAATATTGCGTCTCTACGATAGCGCATACTGCCTTTGGCTGTCGCGAAGCCCCCATTCGGCCATCGCATTTAATACAATCGTTAAATCTTCGCCTGCTTCGCTCAGGTAGTAGGTTACAAAGGGCGGCACCACATTTTCGGCTTTGCGTATCACCAGGTTGTCATCCTGCAATTGTTTTAAATGCTGTATCAACATTTTTTCGGTAACCGCAGGGATAGCGCGTTTAAGTTCGCTGTAGCGTTTGGGGCCGCTCATCAACTGGTATAATATAATAGGTTTCCAATGCCCGCCAATTTTATTAATGGCATAGCTCACGGGGCAATCGCTTGCTGATACTTGTTTGTTAAAATTCCGCGTCGAACTTTCTTTTATCTGTGTCATGGTTACATACTTTGGGGTAAGTACTTGTAAAAAAGTAAGTGCAAATATACCTTTGTTCTCAACAAATAAAAAACAAAATGAAAATTACAATAACAGGTTCATTAGGAAATATCAGCGGGTCGCTGGCTACCGCTTTAGTTGAGGCTGGTCACCAGGTAACCGTGGTAAGCAGCAGTGAAAAAAGGGAAGCAGCAATTGAGGCTTTGGGTGCAACAGCAGCCATTGGTTCAGTTGAAGACGTTGCATTTTTAACCGGAGCATTTAAAGGTGCGGATGTGGTTTACACAATGGTGCCGCAACAGCATGATTCGGACGACTACAAGGGTTTCATCCGTAAAACGGCCAAAAAACTTGCTGATGCGGTTAAGGCAGCAGGTGTAACACAGGTTGTAAATTTAAGCAGTATAGGTGCCCACTTACCTGCCGGTACCGGCCCTATCGCAGGCATGCACGATGCCGAAGAAATTTTAAATAAGCAGGATGGCGTCACCACTAAACACCTGCGCCCGGCATCGTTTTATTATAACTATTTCGCCAATATTGGTATGATTAAGCATGGCGGCATTTTGGGCGGCAATTACCCTGCGAGCGCCCGCCTGGTTTTGGTTCATCCCAAAGACATTGCAGATGCGGCTTTTGAAGAAATCACCTCGCCATTCACCGGCAATAGCATCCGCTACGTTGCCAGTGATGAAAAAACTGCGGCCGAAGTAACCGCTATTATCGGTGCGGCCATTGGTAAACCGGAACTGCCATGGGTGGAATTTACTGACGAGCAATCTATCGGCGGCATGCAGCAGGCAGGCCTGTCGGAAGATGTTGCCAAAAACTTAACCGAAATGGGTAATGCTGTAAAAAGCGGCATTATTGGGGAGGATTATGATAAGCATAAGCCTGCATTTGGTAAGCGTAAGTTTGAGGATTTTGTGAAGGAGGAATTTGTGGCGAGGTATAATTCTTAATAGAGCCGTATAATTCAAATTCATAGAGCATCTGGCAATAAACCAGGCGCTCTATAAATTTGTAACAGCCTTTCGATAAAAGATTGTACGGGATAGTATTGTTCGGTTAAAAAAATAGATTTGTACATCCTGCTATAAACCATGTATAAACAAAATTTA
>JBDUDE010000447.1:0-3654 GCA_040003105.1 Mucilaginibacter sp.
TCTATGACTGTATATAACTCTTCAAATGTTCAATTGTCTCCTCGTGCGATAAGATGGTTTCCGTAACCACATCGCTTATCGAAATTATGCCGCACATGTTATTGTCTTTAAAAATAGGGAGGTACCGCAGGTTATTTTCACTCATTACATGCATACACGTCTCTACCGAATTTTCGGGTATCATGCGTGGAAACTCGGTGCTCATAATCTCCCGCACCTGTGTCTCCAGCGACGACTTCCCCTGTAGTATCACCTTACGGGCATAGTCGCGTTCGGTAAGCAAGCCGGCGTAAGCGCCGCCTTCGGTTATAACTACCGAACCAATATTTTTATCGGCCATCAGCTTTAGCGCATCTAAAACGGTGGTTCCGCCGTCAATGGCAATTACATGGCTGCCCTTACGGGCGAGGATGTTTGATACTTTCTTCATAATAGTTTGGTTACAGGGTGTCGATATTGGGCTAATCAAATATAACAAAATGATATTTAACTACATGCATTAATATGTTAATTATTGGCCACGGATGCCCGGTAAAACAAAACGAAGTATTGAACTGTTAAATGCCTGCGCAATAAGTAATTGTAAAATTAATATTACTAATTGGCTATTTGCGCTTAAAGTCGTAGTTTTGGCATCCCCTTTTGTTATAGACCGATACCAATGCCAAAGAAGATACTTAGATGTTCTAAATGTAATGCGCCTTATCACTTCGAAAAACCCAGGAACTGGTTTGGCCGTAATTTGTTATTCTTTCTACCTGTCAGAAGATATTTTTGTGCAAAATGTTTAAAAGACCGCTACCGATTGTTAACCCGTGAGCAATTGAAGGACTATCATAAGGTGTAATTTTTTAAGTCCGTAAAGTCGGAAAAGTCAGTAAAGTCCGAAAGAAAAGCACTAAGTTGATAGCCAAGGAAACATGGCTAAGTTCTTCGGCCATGAACTATGAGCCATCAACCATGAACTCCTCCGTGTAACAATCTTCCCACTCTTTTTCACTCAAACAGAAATTTATTCTATTTTTACTACCCGTTGTAATAGCTGTGTTTGTATTACGTTTGTTTTAAAAGCAAATACGCTAATGCAGCCTGCATCAATCTAAATTAAACAAAATAACCAAAAATGAAAAAATTCCTGTTAAGCACCCTGGCATTTACAGTCGTAGGTTGCTCGCTAATGGCGCAAAGTACAAAATTGTTCGACGGCACAACCACAACCGGCTGGCACAGCTATTTAAAAACCGGCCCGGGCGCGTGGAAAGTTGTTGACGGCGCCTTACAGCTCGACCCTAAAGCGCCCGACCAGGGCGACCTTGTTACGGACAAAGAGTACGAAAACTATGAGTTATCTCTATCCTGGAAAATTGCCGAAGGTGGCAACAGCGGTGTTATTTTCGGGATACATGAAGACCCCGCTTTCGAGGCAACCTACGTAACCGGCATCGAGATGCAGGTGTTGGATGATAAAGGCGCTGAGGATAACAAAAAAGCCAACCACCTTGCAGGTGCGTTGTATGATATGAAAGCTGCATCGGCAGCAGCCAAACCTGCGGGCCAATGGAATAAAATAAAAATCCGCAAAAATAATGGCCAATTAACTTTCTGGATGAACGGCACTCAAACTATCGACGTAAAAATTGGCAGCCCCGAATGGCAGGAACTATTAAATAACAGCAAGTTTAAAACCTGGAAAAGCTTTGCCGCGTACCCCAAAGGCCACATCGCCCTGCAGGACCACGGCGCTGTAGTTTCGTTTAAAGATATTGACATTAAAGAACTTTAAGAAATTAGTCTTAAGCCCAAAGTCTTAAGTCAGGAGTAGTTTCGACTTAAGACTTTGGGCTCAGGACTTAAGACTAATCAAAATGAATGATATACAAATAAAAAAGTCCTCCACCGTATATGATGCTATAATTGTAGGCTCGGGTGCAGGTGGCGGTATGGCGGGGTATGTGTTGGCCCATGCCGGTTTAAAAGTTTTAATGCTGGAGGCGGGCCCGTTTTTTGACCCGGCGAAAGATTCGCTGCAGCTGAAATGGCCTTACGAATCTGCCCGCAGAGGGGCCGGTACTACCCGCTATTTCGGCGATTTTGACGCTGCCTATGGCGGCTGGGAAATAGAAGGTGAGCCATATACCACAAAAGACAATACCGAATTTCACTGGTTCCGCTCGCGTATGCTGGGCGGTCGTACCAACCACTGGGGACGTATATCGTTGCGCATGGGCCCGGATGATTTTAAAGGCCACCATATTGATGGCCTGACCGACGACTGGCCAATAAGCTACGAAGACGTTAAACCATTTTATGATAAAGTTGACCGCCTGATTGGCGTTTACGGTACGGTTGAAAACCTGCCGAACGAACCGGATGGCATTTTCCTTCCGCCACCAAAGCCAAGGCTCAACGAACTTTATATTAAAAAAGGCGCGGCAAAAGCCGGCGTAAAGGTAATTGCCGGCCGTGGCTCGGTACTTACTGAAGCGCTGCCGGGCAATAAAGACCGGGGCGCTTGCTTTTTTTGCGGGCAATGCGGCCGCAGTTGTAAAATTTATGGCGATTTTTCGTCATCATCGTGCCTCGTTATACCGGCCATAAAAACCGGTAACTTAAAAGTGATACCAAACGCCATGGTGCGCGAAGTGCTTACCGATGCCGACGGACTTGCAACAGGTGTATCATACATTAGCAAGGACGATATGCAGGAGTACCAGGTAAAAGGCGGTATGGTGATATTGGGCGCTAGCGCCGGCGAATCGGCCAGGCTATTGCTTAATTCAAAGTCATCAAGGCATCCAAACGGATTGGCAAACAGCAGCGGCGTAGTAGGGCGCTATTTGCATGATTCTACCGGGTCGAGTGCGGGCGGCTGGCTGCCTGAGTTGATTGACCGCAAACGCTATAACGAAGACGGCGTAGGCAGCGTGCATATTTACGGCCCGTGGGTTTATGATAATAAAAAACTGAATTTTCCGCGCGGCTACCACATTGAATTTGGCGGCGGTATGCATATGCCGGGCTACGGCTTTAGCGGCGGCATACAAAACATGAACGGCGTGGTGCCCGGCAAAGACGGTAAAATGAAAGAGGCCGGTGGCTTTGGCGCCGACCTGAAGAACGATTACCGCCGCTTTTACGGCACAGGTTTCGGCATGGCAGGGCGCGGTACTGCTATAGCGCGTTATGATAATTACTGCGAGATTGACCCTAACGTGGTTGATAAATTCGGTATCCCGGTGCTGCGTTTCCACTACAAATGGAGCGATTACGAGATAAACCAGGCCAAACACATGCAGGATACTTTCCAGGAGATAATGCACAATATGGGAGGCGCAATTTATGGTCCGCCGGAAGGTAAGGAAAGCAATTACGGTTTGGAAGCACCGGGTATGATTATACACGAGGTTGGAACCGTGCGCATGGGCGACGACCCTAAAAAATCGGCATTGAATAAATACAACCAGGCGCATGATTGTAAAAACCTTTTTGTGGTTGATGCCGCACCGTTTGTGCAGCAGGGTGATAAAAACGCCACCTGGACAATTTTGGCCCTAAGCATGCGGACCGCCGAGTATATTTTATCTCAACGTAAAAAAACTAACGTTTAATCAGTTATAACAACATGAACAGACGCGAATCATTAAAGGCTTTAGG
>JBDUDE010000399.1:0-3651 GCA_040003105.1 Mucilaginibacter sp.
TATTCAATTTTAATTCATAAAAATCTGCAACTAAAAATCAATTTGTATTGAACGAGCTTAAATTGTCAATTGAACAAATCAACCCGGCAGTGCTTTGGGGGCCAAATAATGATCACTTCGAGATTATTAAAAAGCAATATCCAAAGCTAAAAATAGTGGCGCGGGGGAACGAGGTGAAGGTATTGGGCGACGATAACGAGCTGAATATATTCCAGGAAAAATTTCAACACCTGCTGCAGCATGTCGAGAAATATGAAAACTTAAATATCACCGACCTTGAGCGTATACTCGGATCGAAAATAGATACGACGCAGCCTGATACACAAGGAGATAAATTTGCCAGTGGCGAGGTTATCGTGTTCGGCCCTAATGGCGTAATGGTAAAAGCACGTACCGCCAACCAACGCAAAATGGTTGATTGTATCAACAAAAGCGATATACTTTTTGCCATTGGCCCTGCAGGTACAGGTAAAACTTATACTGCGGTAGCCTTAGCTGTAAGGGCACTTAAAAATAAAGACATCAAACGTATTATACTAACCCGGCCGGCAGTTGAGGCAGGGGAGAACCTTGGCTTTTTGCCCGGGGATCTTAAGGAAAAAATTGACCCCTACCTGCGCCCTTTGTATGATGCTTTGGATGATATGATTCCGGCAGAAAAATTAAAATTCTACCTGGAGAACCGTACCATTGAGATTGCACCATTGGCATTTATGCGCGGCCGTACGCTTGATAACTGCTTTGTGATATTAGATGAGGCCCAAAATGCTACTGACATGCAGTTAAAGATGTTTTTAACCCGTATGGGTCCATCGGCAAAATTTATTGTTACCGGTGATGTTACCCAGATAGATTTACCAAAAAAGCAACAATCAGGTCTGCATACTGCATTGCGAATTTTAACCGATATTAACGGAATTGAAATTGTTTACCTAAGCGGCGAAGACGTGGTAAGGCACAAATTGGTAAGGAAGATACTTGCCGCGTACGGGGATATACAGTAGCGAACAGTTCATAGTTCATGGTTGATGGTTCATGGCCATTTGTTGTGGATTATGGATTTGATTTAATTATTAAAATAATGAATATCGTTGATGAAGTCATACTATGAACTATCATCCATGAACCATGAACTAACAAACACCATGAACGCAATAAAAGAAACTCATTTTAATTTTCCCGGCCAAACCAGTTTTTATAAAGGTAAGGTACGGGATGTTTATACTATTGATAATAAATTCCTGGTAATGGTGGTTAGCGACCGCATATCTGCTTTTGATGTGGTGCTGCCGCAACCAATCCCTTATAAAGGGCAGGTGCTGAACCAGATTGCTGCCAAGTTTTTGGCCGCCACGGCGGATATAGTACCCAACTGGGTAGTTAGCGTACCAGACCCAAGCGTAACCATCGGCCGCATTTGCGAGCCTTTTAAAGTTGAGATGGTGATCCGGGGTTACCTGGCGGGGCACGCTGCGCGTGAGTATAGCGCAGGCCGCAGGCAGGTGTGTGGTGTTAGCCTGCCGGAAGGGCTTAAAGAAAACGATAAGCTACCTGAACCTATAATTACGCCTACAACCAAAGCATCTGTAGGGCATGACGAGGACATATCAAGGGAGCAAATATTGGAGCGCGGAATTGTTTCGGCGGCAGATTATAAACAGCTTGAAAAATATACCCGTGCGTTGTTTGCCCGCGGTACTGAAATAGCCGGAAAGCAAGGTTTGATTTTGGTAGATACCAAATATGAGTTTGGCAAAGTTGGAGACACCATTTATTTAATAGATGAGATACATACGCCCGATTCCTCGAGATATTTTTATAGCGAGGGTTATAGTGAACGGCAGGATGCAGGCGAGGCTCAAAAGCAACTCTCGAAGGAGTTTGTGCGGAAATGGCTGATAGAAAATGGTTTCCAGGGTAAAGACGGCCAGGTGGTACCCGAAATGACGTCCGAAATTGTTCAATCTATCTCCGAGCGTTACGTTGAGCTTTTTGAGCAGATTACAGGCGAGCAATTTGTTAAGCCCGATGCTGAAAATGTTTTGGCACGCGTTGAAAAAGCTATAAATAATGAGCTTACCGCATTGTAATTTTTTTTATTGTCGACAAAATTGTTATATCTTTAGCCTTTAATTTAAACAAAAAATGAAATTTACGGTTGACAAGCACGAGAAATATATTCTGTTAAAGCTGAATGAATCAAAATTGAATTCATTGATAACCCCACAGCTTAAATCTGAATTGATATTAATCAATACTGAAGGTCAGCGGAACATCATTTTCGACCTTTCACAAGTTAAGTTTGCCGATTCGTCAGGCCTGAGCAGCTTATTGGTCGGCCATCGCCTTTGCAAAAATGCGTCGGGTACTTTTATACTTACCGGCCTTAACGAGCCTGTTGCCCGCTTAATAACTATTTCACAGCTCGACAGTGTACTTTCAATTGTACCAACATGCGAAGAAGCTATCGATTTGGTTTTTATGGAAGAAATAGAAAAAGAACTAAAGAAAGAAGCAAAATAAAATTTCGTTTGTTTACCAAGTATGAAATTTGAGGTAACGATACTTGGCAGCAGTTCTGCGACCCCCATTTTTAATCGAAATCCTACTTCACAGGCGCTTAATATAAACGACCGCTTGTATTTAATTGACTGTGGCGAGGGCACACAGCAGCAGATGTTGCGCTTTGATATAAAAGGCAGCAAGATTGACCATATCTTTATCAGTCACCTGCATGGTGACCATTACCTTGGCCTTATCGGCCTCCTTTCATCACTGCATTTGAACGGGCGTATTAAACCGATGAATATCTATTGCCCCCCACATTTAAAAGAGATAATTGATATCCAACTGCTTTATTCAGAAACCACCATACAGTATCCTTTGGAATACAGGTTTACCGATGCCCAAAAAGTTGAAGTATTGCTGGATAACCAGGATATTACTGTTGAGACCATATCGCTTAACCACCGTATTGCCTGTACGGGTTTCCTGTTTAAGGAGAAAAAGCGCCTGCGGAAATTAATGAAGGAAAAGATAGAACGGTTAGGGGTGCCAATACCACACTATTCAGCCTTGAAAAAAGGGGAAGACTACATTGCCCCGAATGGCGATTTCTATAAAAACGATACGCTCACTACAGATTCCGCCGACCCTAAATCGTACGCTTATTGCTCAGATACCATGTTTGATGAACGGTATTTTAAGCAAATAACTGGTGTTACCATGTTATATCACGAGGCCACTTTTCTGAACGACATGCTCGACAGGGCGCTCGAAACCCATCACACCACCGCATTACAGGCCGGCGAAATTGCCGGAATTGTTAATGCTAAAAAACTATTGATAGGCCATTTCTCGGCACGCTATAAAACCCTTAATGAACTTCTTGACGAAACCCGCAGCGTTTTCCCGGAGACAGAATTGGCGATTGAGGGGAGGACGTTTAATATCGAGTAATTCATAAGGGTCGGCCAAAAAAGATTCTTAATTGTTGGCCGGCCTTGTCTGAAATTTAGTTTAGACCATCGAACTGAATTTGGAACATGTTTATAATCAGTATGTTTCACGGCGTTCGGGGTGTTCCATGTGTGCAAAAACGGAACGCTTTGGAAGCGCGTAGGTGGTCAACCCCGTATCTATTCGTCGAGC
>JBDUDE010000749.1:0-3643 GCA_040003105.1 Mucilaginibacter sp.
GCAAGCTTTAAGGAGCATATTGAAAAGCTGGACTGGATGAGTGAACCTACCAAACAAAAAGCTTATGATAAGCTGACCAAAGTAACCCCCAAGGTTGGCTACCCGGATAAATGGAAAGACTTTTCGACATTGACTATTGACCGCAGGCCCTATGCCCAAAACGTAATGCGGGCAAATAACTTTTGGCACAGGTTTAACGCAGATAAACTGGGTAAACCGGTTGATCGTACCGAGTGGGACATAACGCCGCAAACCTATAATGCCTATTACAACCCATCAAACAACGAGATTGTGCTGCCTGCCGCCCAGTTTTTAATACCGGGTATTAAGGATGAGGACGTTGATGACGCAGTAGTTTATGGCTACGCAGCTGCATCAACCATAGGCCACGAAATGACCCATGGTTTTGACGACCAGGGCCGCCAGTTTGATGCAGCCGGAAACCTAAAAGCTTGGTGGCAGCCGCAGGATTCGGTTAAGTTTACACAGCGTGCGCAAATGCTCATCAACCAATTTAACGGCTACAGTATTTACGGCCTGCACGTAAACGGCAAAGCCACCCAGGGCGAAAATATTGCCGATTTAGGCGGCATAGTAATAGGCCTCGACGCGTTTAAAAAGACAGAACAGTATAAAGAAGGCAAATCAATAAACGGGTTAACGCCAACGCAAAGGTTTTTCCTGGGGTATTCCCTGGGTTGGCTTGGGCAGGAGCGACAGGAAGCGCTGTCGAGCCAGATACTAACCAATGAGCATGCGCCTGGCTTTATGCGCGTAAACGGTCCGTTTACCGATGTGCCCGAGTTTTACGAAGCCTTCCACATTAAAAAAGGCGACAAGATGTGGCTCGACCCTGATAAAAGGGTGAAGATTTGGTAGGTGAAGTCCGAAAGTCGGGAAGACGGAAAGTCCGAAAGGAACGTCATTGCAGCGTCTTTCGGACTTTCCGACTTTACTGACTTCCCGACTAATCACTATATTTGGCCTAAACTGACTCTCTATGAAAACGATAACTACCAAACCGGTTATTTATTTAGCGGCATTTGCAGCTTTTGCCTTATGCGCTTATCAAACCAAAACCATACTCGATAATCCCGACGACCCCATCTATAAAAACGTCGACGCTTCGGTTAAGCCGGGCGATGATTTCTTTATGTATGCCAACGGTACCTGGATAAAAAACAACCCCATACCGCCGGCCTACTCCAGCTGGGGCATCGGCAATATAGTTACCGAAGAAATCAGGAATCGCCTTAAAAAGGTAAATGAGGATGCTATGAAGGCTAATGCGGCAATGGGTACCACTACGCAAAAGCTGGCCGATTTTTACTACACGGGGTTGGATAGCGCAAGCATTGAAGATGCCGCCATGTCGCCCTTGCTGCCGCAGCTTGCTATAATTGAGAAGGCAAAAAGCCCCGATGATATTTTAAATGCCGCCGCCCTGTTAACTACCACTGGTACGCGCAATATAATTGGTATGCGTGTAGGGCAGGACGACAAAAACAGCTCGAAAATGATGGTGCAACTCAACCAAACCGGCCTGGGGCTGCCCAATCGCGATTATTATTATACAACCGACGCCCGTACCACCCGCATCCGCACCGATTATACTGATAAATACTTGCCCACCCTGTTTAAGCTATCCGGTTGGGACGAGCAGAAATGTGCCGCTGCAGCTAAAGGCGCATTTGCTATCGAGAAGTTTTTGGCCGATAGCAGTCGCAAACTGGAGGCCTTGCGCGACCCATATCATAACTATAACAAACTAACCCTCGCCCAACTAAACAGCCTTACTCCTGGCATAAACTGGAATAATTTATTTACCGCACTGGAGCTAAAACCCGTTGATACGGTAATTGTGGGGCAGCCCGAGTATTACCGCGCTGTTGATAAAGCCATACACACTTTTAGCATTGACGACTGGAAAGCATACCTGCGCCTGAAATTAATTACCTCGAACGCGCCATACCTTAACAACGCGGTTGCCGAAGAGAGTTTCCGTTTTACCGGCAAAGTGCTGCGCGGCCAAAAGGAGCAACTGCCACGCTGGAAACGCGTGCTGGATACCGAAAACGGCATAATGGGCGAGTTGCTGGGCCAATTGTTTGTAAAAGAATATTTTTCGGAACGAAGCAAGGCCCGGTATGTTGCCATGGTCGAAACCATGCGCCAAACCTACCGCGAGCACATTGAAAAACTGGATTGGATGAGTGCCGAAACCAAGCAAAAGGCCATCACCAAGCTAAATGCTATCCATGCGAAAGTTGGATACCCGGATCAATGGAAGGATTTTTCGACACTGAATATCAGTCGTGCATCATACGCCGGCAACGTAATACAGGCCCGGCACTGGCAATACATGGTTAACATAAACAAACTGGGCAAACCGGTAAATCACCAGGAATGGGGCATGACACCGCAAACCTATAACGCCGGCTATAGTCCATCGAACAACGAAATTACTTTACCCGCCGCCCAGTTGCTGATACCGGGCATAAAAGACGAGGATGTTGACGATGCCGTGGCTTATGGTTATGTAGCTGCATCGGTCATCGGCCACGAAATCACGCATGGCTTTGACGATGAAGGCCGTTTGTTTGATGCTAAAGGAAACTTAAAATCATGGTGGACACCTGCCGACTCGGTTAAGTTTACCCAACGCGCCCAAATGCTGGTTAACCAGTTTAATGGTTACAAAGTACTCGACAGCCTGCACGTAAACGGCAAAGCCACCCTAGGCGAAAACATTGCCGATCTTGGTGGCATAGTATTGGGTATTGACGCATTTAAGAAGACGCAGCAATATAAAGAAGGAAAAAAGATAAACGGCTTTACGCCTATGCAGCGTTTCTTTTTAGGCTATGCCCTAAGCTGGCTGGGCCATGAGCGAGACGAAGCCCTGGCCAACCAGGTAATAGTGGACGTGCACGCACCGGCATACCTGCGTGTAAACGGGCCTTTTGCCGATGTGCCAGAGTTTTATACAGCGTTCCACATTAAAAAGGGAGATAAGTTATGGCTTGATCCGGATAAAAGGGTGAGGATTTGGTAGGGAGGAAGTCCGGAAAGTCGGTAAAGACAGGAAAGTCTGAAAGACGGAGATGTAACGTTAGTAACGGTTACAACTTGTTGGGCTGGAGTTTTGATGGGTATTGCTCAACAAACTCCCTCATCATTTCAAGCGTAACACTCCAGTAAAATGCCAAATGCCTGTATATCGCTTCTGTCGGAAAATTACTAAGCGTGAGCGTTAATACAGTTTGATTTTCTGTTGACTGCAAGCAAAATTCAATTATGGAATAGCTTTCAATTTCATCAGGCAGGTTTGACAATGTGCTTAAAAGATTATAATGAAGCAACTTTTCAGGCTCAAATTGTAATACCCGTCCATTGTTTTCGAAAGGCATCCCATGTAAATCTCCGCGGATAACTATGGAACTCCCAACCTGCCAGTCGGTTATTATTTCAATTTCTGTTTCAGCCATCCATTTGGGCATTAGTTGGCGATTGGTAAGCACTTCCCAAATTTTTGTCGGTTTGGCATTTATAATGATGCTGTTATTATATGATGTTTCGGTCATTTTTACAATTACGCTTTCAACCGTTTTACTTTTACCAAAGGTGTGATTTATACTTCAAA
>JBDUDE010000911.1:0-3642 GCA_040003105.1 Mucilaginibacter sp.
CGGCTACAGAATCAGGATAGGCGCGTAAATAACGTGTGGACGAAAAAAAGCCGGGAAATTCAGACAGCCGCTCCTGTAGCGAGGCATAAGTTTCTGCGGAAAT
Source organism: Mucilaginibacter sp. (assembly GCA_040003105.1). GTDB lineage: Bacteria > Bacteroidota > Bacteroidia > Sphingobacteriales > Sphingobacteriaceae > Mucilaginibacter. The sequence continues at coordinate 104 of JBDUDE010000911.1, forward strand.
TTGCTTTTCGAAAATAGACGATAAATTGGGAGAGTATTTTATGGCCTTAGCCCAACGTTTGTCAAATTCAGCCCGGTCGATGTTTAATAATTTGCAAAACTCAATGGTATCAAATGCCTTAACCTGTTTGGGGATCACCATTATATCATAAAACGGCTCGTTTTGAACAAGTATTTTTCCGTTACGATCTAAGATGGGCCCGCGGGCGGGATACTGGATAATTTGCCGCTTAACGTTGTTGCTGGCATACAATGCGTAACGGTCGTCAACTATTTGGATATAAAATAGCCGTGCCAACAGTATAATAATTATGGTTATGAAAATTCCTGCTATAACGTAGCGCCGCTCAAAAAAACTGTTCATTTACGCTCTTTCCTCTTGAAAAATAACAGGCCCGAAATTAACATTAAAAACACGGTAAATAATGAACTCAATAAAACGCGGCTTATTGTAAATTCCAATTGCGACAGGCTAAAAGCTTCAAGATTGAAGAGAAAGAAATGATGGATAACAGTTAAAACAACGGCATAAGTAATAAACCAGCGCAGCCCCATTATGCCCAGGGTGGGTTCGGGCTCGTTGTCAAAGCCATCCTTTTGAACGGTTATGCTGATAAATATAATACGCACAAAAGCCAGTACTACAGAGGCCGCAGCATGCAGGCCGGGCGTATCATAAAAAGCGTCAATGGTAAGTCCTAATATAAATGCCAGCGCGAAGAGTAAGGCGTTTGGTGTTTCGAACGGTAGCAGTAAAATAAAAAGGATATAAAAATAGGGCGTCGAAAAGTTATAAAGATTTATATTCTTCAACAAAAAAACCTGTATAAAAACCAGTACCGCGAACCTTACCAGGTTAATTATAATGTTCCTACTCATCCTTTTTTTGCTGGGCCTCCAATCCCTCCTGCTCTTTGGCAAATTTGTTGTTTATTACATCAACGTATTGCAGTTTACTGAAGTCTACAGCCAGGGTAACTTCCATGTTAAGTGCGTAGCCGCCTGCCTTTGTATGCAGGTTGCTTATTTTGCCTATAGGTATCCCTTCAGGAAAAAGCGAGAATCCCGAAGTTACCACCGCCTCGCCCATCTTTGGCACTGCATTGTTAGATACATCTTTTAAAACACCTTTGTGCGGGTTCAAATCGTCGCCCCATTCAATAGTGCCTATCTCCTTGTTGTTGGCCAGCATCGCGCTAAACTGCGAATCCTTATGCAGCAGCGACTGTACTAACGAAAAATGCGCTGATACAACGACTACTTTACCAACCACGCCTAAATTGCAGATAACCCCCATGCCTTTTACAATACCCTGCTGACTGCCCTTGTTAATAGTGATGTAGTTATTGGCGTGGTTTGTCGAATTATTTATCACCCGTGCAACGATATATTCATACTGCCGCTTATAGATGGTATCGGTTACTTTATGCTTATCCACAGTATCAACATAAAACGACGACTTAAGCTGGTTACGCAGACGGGAATTTTCGCGGGCTAGTTCATCGTTTTCGTCCTTAAGCTTAAGGTAGCTGTTAAATTCGCTCATTTTGGCATAAAAACCACCCGTCACCTCGTTCGACGAGTTAATGAAGCTGGCTTTCTGGAACGAGTTGTATTTAATATAAATTATAAGCGAAGCAACCTCGAAAATGATAAACAAAAAGAATGCGTTATACTTAGTGATAAATATTAAGAGATTGCGCATTGTTTGTTAGATATGAGATGTTAGATATGAGATTTGAGATTATTGCGGAGTTTTTGTCTCATGTCTCAAATCTCATATCTAACCTCTAAATTACTGCATAAGGAATTTAAAATTACCAATATTTTTAAGAGCTGTTCCGGTTCCGCGAACTACGGCGCGCAACGGGTCTTCGGCTACGTGCACCGGCAGTTTGGTTTTGGCGGCTATACGTTTGTCAAGGCCACGCAGCAAGGCGCCACCGCCTGTCAGGTAAATACCGGTTTGATAAATATCTGCCGAAAGCTCGGGCGGCGTAATTTCAAGCGCTTTTAATATCGCCTCTTCAATCTTGGAGATTGACTTATCCAGGCAATGCGCAATTTCCGAGTAGGAAACCATTATTTGTTTTGGCACCCCAGTCATTAAATCGCGGCCTTGCACCGCAAAGTCTGTTGGTGGATCGGCAAGCTCAGGCAATGCAGCGCCTACTTCAATTTTTATTTTTTCTGCGGTACGGTCACCAATCATAATGTTGTGCTGACGGCGAATGTATTGTACAATATCAGAGTCGAAATTATCACCGGCTACACGGATAGACTGGTCGCAGACAATACCTGACAATGCGATAACAGCAATCTCGGTAGTACCACCGCCGATATCGATAATCATGTTACCCATTGGTTCTTCCACGTCGATACCTATACCCACAGCTGCTGCCATTGGTTCGTGAATTAGGTAAACTTCCTTGGCGCCGGCAATCTCGGCTGAGTCGCGTACTGCACGTTTTTCAACCTCGGTAATACCTGAAGGGATGCAGATAACCATACGCAGTGACGGGAAAAACCAACCCTTTCCCTGGTTAATCATTTTTATCATGCCACGTATCATGTGCTCAGCAGCGTTAAAATCGGCAATTACACCGTCTTTAAGCGGGCGAACGGTACGGATATTATCGTGAGTTTTGCCTTCCATTTGCATAGCCTGCCGGCCAATGGCAATAACTTTGTTGGTGGTGCGGTCAAAAGCAACTATCGACGGCTCGTCGACAACAACTTTATCGTTATGTATAATGAGGGTATTTGCGGTACCTAAATCGATGGCGATTTCCTGTGTAAAAAAATTAAATAAACCCATTTAGTTTTATTTCAAAAATATGCTACAAAATTAGTAATAAGAGCACGAATTTCACGAATGTAAGCTAATTAAAACGAAATAGCACGAATTTCACTAACCTGTAATTTGAATATCAATTTTCACGAATTATAAACTTCAATTCGCCTGCCTGATATCCATTTTTTACTTTCCTTCAAGTCCTCTCATCTGTGCTTTTAATTCGTGTAATTCGAACAAATTCGTCTAATTAGTGTCTTTTAAATTCGTGCAATAGTTTGTTAATTAGTGTTTAAAATGGCGTACCCCGGTAGTAACCATCGAAATGTTTTTTTGATTGCACATTTCGACAGAAAGCTTATCGTTTATCGAGCCGCCGGGTTGCAAAACCGCAGTAATTCCTGCTTCAGCCGCCAGTTCAACACAATCCGGGAAAGGGAAAAAAGCATCTGATGCCATTACCGCCCCGTTCAAATCAAACCCAAAGCTGTGCGCTTTAATAACGGCCTGTTTTAATGAGTCGACCCGTGATGTTTGACCCACCCCGCTTGCCATCAGCTGGCCGTTTTTTGCGAACACAACAGTATTCGATTTGGTGTGCTTCACTACCTTGTTGGCAAAAAACAAATCCTTTAGCTCATGCGCTGTCGGCTTCCTGTCAGTAACCGGTGTCATTTGTTCCGGGCCTTCAATTACTGCGTCTTTATCCTGCTCAATAATTCCGTTTAACAACGTTTTAAATTGCT
>JBDUDE010000187.1:0-3639 GCA_040003105.1 Mucilaginibacter sp.
CCCTTAAAGCCCTTAAATTACCGTCTTTATCACCTAAAAACTCTTCAGTATTTATTTTTAGGTCGATGCCTTTAACGGCGTTTACCTGGTTAGGTTGACCGGCATTGAAGGTTTTGTGGATGGCGTTAAGATTAATCATTTAGTCCTTTTTTTAAGCTCCTTTAGGAGCACTAAATTAATAGTGGTTCGACACTAAGAACGGTATCATTGCGTTTTCATTCGTTACCACAACATGGAACATACTGATAATTAGCGTGTTTCACAACGTTTCAGGTGTTTCATGCAGAAAAATGAAACGCTTTGCAGCCGAGCGACGGTTAGCTATTCGGGCTCGCTCTAATTATCAGCGTGAATTTACTTCCGTTGAATTTATGCTGGCATCATAACATTTTTATCCATTAGCATAAAATGTAACATCTTGATAATTAGCGTGTTTCACAGCGTTTCAGGTGTTTCATGCAGAAAAATTGAAACGCTCTGCCGTTTTTTTATTACCAATTAGTTTGTCCATGGCCAGGCCGTTCGTCTAAATTTTAACCTCGGTAAACTAACTATCAACAATACAAACACCGCCGTCACCAATTTCAGCAAATTAGCATCTACCCCAATGTCGAGGGTTAATCCAAGCACCAATTGAAATATTATCGCTCCCGCGAGGACTAAAGCCAGGCTTAACCAAACAGAAGTAATTTTGAACCAGTTAATAAACGTCTCTGCAATAATAACCGACCCCAGGCCAAAAATCACGATGCCAATGCCCATATTAATGTCGGTATAGCCTTGTTGCTGGCTGATAAGGTAACCGCTCATCGCCGTTAAGGCATTAGCAAGTGCAAGCCCGGTAATTTTCATCCGGTCGGTATTTACGCCGAGGGCGCGTATCATCGATTCGCTATTGCCGGTGGCACGCATGGCAATTCCAAAGTCAGTTTTTAGCAGGTAGCCAATTAATGCTGCAATTATTAACACAAATATTAGTACTATCCAAAATTCATTGTGATTTGATTCGGGGCTAATGTGCAATAACGAAAACAATGATGGGAGGCTATTTAGCGGAAGGTTTGAAGTGCCCATAATGTTTTGGTTTACGGAATAAAGTGCAGTCATCACCAAAATCCCGGCAAGCAGCGCATTAATTTTTAATTTGGTGTGGATGAGTCCTGTAAGCGCACCGGCCAGGCCACCGGCTAATATCACGGCAGGTAAAATAATATATGACGGTTGGTGATGAGTTATCATAACCGCCGTAACTACGCCACCCAGTGTGAAGCTTCCATCAGTAGTGATATCCGGGATGTTAAATATCTTCATCGATATGAATATCCCAAATGCCAGTGCCGAATAGCAAAGTCCCTGTACTATTACCGATAGGTAGAAATCCATTATTTAACTGCTTCGAAGTTTGATGGTACGGTAATGTGGTACTTTTGTGCTGCAGCAGCATTATATACCCTGCGGCGCACTTTTACCATTTCGGGTTGTAAACCGGCGGTGCTTTTTGTTTTTAAATATTGCGCCGCCTGTTCGCCCGCCTGGTAGCCCCATTGGTAAATATCTGCGCCAAAAGCAGCAACTGCTCCGCGCTGTACCAAACCGGCTTCGCTGGTAAATATAGGCACATTGGCCTGGTCGCAGCTTTTTAATATGGTTTCAAAGGATGCAAACACGCTGTTATCAGGGTTGGCAAAAAACGCATCGATATTTTTAGATAGTAACGACTTGGTAACCAGTTGTGCTTCGGCCGACGAATTTAACGGCAGCGCAACCAGCGTAATATTTAGCTTATCCGCGTCGGCCTGTATCCTTTTTTTGCATCAACAGATTGTGGCTCGCTTTGGTTATATATCATCCCGACAACCAGCTTGCCTGCTTTCGGTTTCATAAATTTCGGGATGTTTGAAAATGAAGTATCGATATAGTTCAAATCTTCAACCGCACCAAACAGATTAACTTGTCCTTTGCCGCTCGCGTCTTCCATGTTCATCAACTTTACCGTTGGCGATACCATCATAAAAATGGGGATAGTTTTTGTTTTTTGCGCCGCGGTTATGGATGATAGCGTGGTGCAGGTTGCCATTAAATCAACCTTGTGCGATACAAACCGGTTTACAATTTGAGTTAAAGTAGGTATGCTGCCCAGGGCGTTGCTGTAGTCGATGGTTATATTCTTTTTATCCTCGAAGCCATTTTTCTTTAAAGCGTCGATAAAGCCGGTACGTGCCGGCTCAATAGATGCGTCCTGGAAGGCGTCGACAAAGCCGATTACTGGTTTATCATTTTTCTTTTCACCCGATTGGCACGAGGCGATAACGGCGATTAGTAAAATTATCGGAAGGTATTTTAGGTGCTTCATGGTGCTAAGGTAGGTATTTGAGCATAAAGCTAAAAGCACAAAGTCTAAAGCCCTTTTTTAGGCATAAAACTAAAAAGGGGAAAGCCCGAAGCTATTGCTTTCAGCTTTTTGCTTCCTGCTTTCGCCTCTATTCCGTAATTTAGCCCCTGCATGACACCTATTATTTCTAAATTACCCCAGGTGGGTACCACAATTTTTACCGTAATGTCGGCCCTGGCGGCCGAGGTTGGGGCCATAAACCTGTCGCAGGGTTTCCCCGACTTCGAGACCTCGCCCGAGTTGATAGAGCTGGTAAATAAAGCCATGAAGGACGGTCACAACCAATATGCCCCAATGCCCGGCGTTATGGCCCTGCGTGAGCAAATCGCCCAAAAAACAGAAAAACTTTACGGCGCGGTTTATAACCCTGATACTGAAATAACCATTACTGCCGGCGGCACCCAGGCAATTTTTACCGCTATAACCGCCGTTATTAACCCAAATGACGAGGTAATAATATTTGAACCGGCCTTTGATTGCTACGCGCCTGCCATTAAGCTGGCCGGTGGCATCGTAAAATCGCTGGAGCTGTCACCGCCTGATTACCGCATCCCCTGGGATATGGTAAAGCGGCTGATAAACAGTAAAACAAGGATGATTATCCTTAACACACCGCACAATCCTTCAGCCACTATACTGCATAAAGAAGACATCGACGAGTTAAGCGCGCTGGTAAAAAACCAGGATATACTGATTCTGAGCGACGAAGTTTACGAGCATTTGATATTCGACGGCGAAACCCACCATGGAATGGCCCGTTATCCCGAATTGCTGCAGCGCAGCTTTATTGTGGCATCATTTGGTAAGCCGTTCCATGCTACCGGCTGGAAGTTAGGGTATTGTATGGCGCCGGCTTTTTTAATGCAGGAATTCAGGAAAGTGCACCAGTTTTTGGTGTTCAGCGTTAACGCGCCACTGCAGTACGCTATTGCCGAATATTTAAAGGACGAGAACACCTATTTATCGCTGCCGGATTTTTTCCAGCAAAAACGCGACTATTTCCGTAAAGGGCTGGAAGCTACAAAGTTTGAGCTGTTACCATGTTCAGGCACGTACTTTCAATCGGTAACATATAACAACATAACCGACGAAAAAGACAGTGACTTTGCCCTACGCTTAACGAAGGAAATTGGGGTGGCGTCAATACCTACATCGGTGTTTTACACCCAGGGTACTGACCACCATGTTTTGCGTTTTTGTTTCGCCAAAAGGCAAGAAACGATAGATAAAGCCGTTGATAGGTTGTT